>NZ_AAWS01000020.1 GCF_000169175.1 Microscilla marina ATCC 23134 | reverse complement strand
CTGAAGCACTTGCCATAGCCATCGAGAACCGATTTAAGGCTACCCCAATCGCCCAAAAACCTGACTTTATTATATGCTGCCGGGCAAGGCGACGGTAAAACCAGGGGGTTGAATCACTTTTCACACCCTGGCATGGTCAAACGGGTCATTGGTGGACACTGGGGGCTTGTACCTACTCTGGGCAAACTTGCCATTGACAACCAGATAGAGGCTTACAATTTTCCACAAGGGGCTATTTCTCATTTGTTTAGAGATGTAGCCGCTGGCAAACCTGGAACCATCACCAAAGTGGGGCTACATACATTTGTAGACCCCAGACAAGACGGAGGTAAAATAAACCAAGCCACCACCGAAGATTTAGTAGAACTTATTCAGCTAAGGGGCGAAGAATACCTCTTTTACAAGGCTTTCCCTATCAATATAGCCCTGTTGCGGGGCACTACTGCCGACGAAGAAGGCAACATTTCTATGGAGCACGAAGCGCTTACGCTGGAATCGCTTGCTATAGCACAGGCAGTAAAAAACTCAGGCGGAATCGTTATTGTGCAGGTAGAACGGGTAACTGTACAACACCACATCAACCCGCAAATGGTGATTATTCCGGGTATTATGGTAGATTCAGTAGTGGTAGCAGACCCTGCCTATCATCACCAAACTTTTTCGGAGGTGTTTAACCCGGCATATACCGGGCATATTACTGTGCCCAAAACATTGATCAAGCGTTTGCCGCTGGATGCCCGCAAAGTAATTGCCAGAAGAGCTGCCATGTTTCTTAAAATTAACTCAGTAGTAAACCTGGGCATAGGTATGCCAGAGGGGGTAGCTTCGGTAGCAAACGAAGAAAACATTCTCGATTACATCATTCCTACGGTAGAGCCAGGCGCCATTGGGGGCATTCCTTCGGGTGGCTTGAGCTTTGGGGCAGTGTCTAATGCTCAGGCAATCATTAGTCAACCTTCTCAGTTTGATTTTTATGACGGGGGCGGGCTCAATCAAGCATTTTTAGGAATGGCTGAAGGTGATGGTACCGGCAATGTAAATGTGAGTAGGTTTGGCAATAGAATAGCCGGGGCAGGTGGTTTTATTAATATTAGCCAAAACGCCAAAGCTGTCTATTTTATGGGCACATTTACGGCAAAGTCGGAGATTGTGGTAGAAGATGGACAGCTCAAAATACTCAAAGACAGCTCTCAGATCAAGTTTGTCGACCAAGTAGGCCAGATCACATTTAATGGTAAATATAGTCAGAGCCGTGGGCAAATTGTGTACTATATTACTGAAAGGGCAGTGTTTAAGTTGACCGAACAAGGGTTAGAACTGATAGAAATTGCACCAGGTATTGATCTGCAAAAAGATATTTTAGACAAAATGGCTTTTAAGCCTCTGATATCAGACGAACTTAAAACAATGGATGAACGCATATTTTTGCCCAAACCAATGAAAATCAGAAAAGATGAGAAGGTATCGTTTGAAGACAGGGTTTTGTTTGAACAAGCTACCAATACGATGTATATCAACCTTGAAGGTATTGTGATTCATAATCACGATGAAGTACAAGAAATAGAAATAGCATTGGTAGAACAGTTTGAGCAGATAGGCAAAAAGTTTAAAGTAGTGGTTAACTATGACAACTTTCATATTGCTGATGAAGCTGAGCGAGCGTTTTTTGAGATGGTAAAACGAAATAACAAGAAGTACTTTACCTCGTCTACCCGTTACTCTACCAATGCATTTTTCCGTCGTCATATAGGCACTAAATTCCAAAAAATAAATGCAGTATTGTACGCCAATAGCGATGAAGCAAGAGAACACCTCTAAGGAAGTAACCAACACCTTTCGGGCGGCTACTCTGCCCGGAAGGTACTAAACATTAATTATTCAGTCAGGCAATATCCACAGGTTAGTTTTGTCAAACAAGGGCGAGAATACTTGTAGCACAAGGAAGCATACCCCAACCTACAAAAGGGGAAAACAACCAGCCACCGACAATAGTAGCTACCAACGGTTGGGTTTAAAAATTATCTTTGATCCATTTTTCAATACCAGCTTCTAACGCCTGCATAGCTTCATCTAATGTCCTGAATCCATCTCCTTCCCAAATAACTCCTTCTTCGTCGGACGCACGTGCTACTATATCTCTTCTAAATTCGTGAGTGATCTCAATGGTATCTTCCTTGATCCAGGAAGCTACTGCAGGATACTTTTGGGCGAGTGTTGAATTATTAGACCCATTCATTGATGCAATCATTTTGGTAGTATTACAATATTGTTGATAGTGTATTGAAAATTTGAAAAAACTATGCCAAAACCACCACATGAGGCTTCTACCATAGGTTTTAGATATTTTAAAGGGCAACTTTTATGCTATAAAAGGGTAAAAACTTAGGTCAAGTTTGATTTTTTTTATAATTTAACAATTACTTCAGGCTGGATTATACTTATTCAAGGGTAATCTTTTAGCTTTGGCAGTTTATTTTCTCACCTATAAAATTTGACACCCATGCCCACATACTATAAATATACCCAACTTTACAACTTTGCCCGTCAGGTATTCAAAAAAATAGGGTGTTCAGATGAACATGCCGAGCAAGCCGCTGATGTTTTGATTAGTGCCGACTTACGCGGGATAGACTCACACGGGATGGCTCGCCTTGCGGGTTATGTAAAACAATGGGAAATAAAAAGGCTCAACCCTACACCCAATATCAAGGTAGTACACGAAACCCCCAGCACAGCAGTAATAGACGGAGACGCAGGGCTAGGCTTGGTAGTGGCTCCTACGGCTATGCAAATTGCCATAGAAAAAGCCCAAAAAGTAGGTACAGGCTGGGTAGCCATTAAAAATTCAGGACACTTTGGCATTGCCGGATACCACGCTATGATGCCTTTGCGCTATGACATGGTAGGCATGACAATGACCAATGCCAGTAGTTTGGTAACGCCTACCTTTTCGTTAGATAAACTACTGGGTACCAACCCTATAGCAGTAGCTGTACCCACCGAAAAATACCCTCCTTTTGTTGCCGATCTTGCGACCAGTGCTGTAGCTTACGGTAAAATGCAAATATTACAACGCCAGGGAAAAGAAGCACCGTTGGGACTGGTGCAAAACGAACAGGGACAACCAAGCCACAACCCACACGAGCCCAAAATTGGAGGTGCTTTGTTGCCTTTAGGCAGCGATCGGGTACACAGTAGCCACAAAGGGTATGCTCTGGGGGCTATTGTAGATATTTTGTCAGGGGTACTTCCTGGGGCTAACTACGGTCCTTGGGTGCCACCGTTTGCTACTGCAGGCAACACCAGTGAGCGTACCCCGCCAGTAGGCGAAGGTACCGGACACTTTGTAGGAGCCATGCGTATAGATGCGTTCAGACCTGCCCAGGATTTTAAGCAAAGTATGGATCATTGGATAAGTACTTTCAAAGAAGCCAAAGCAGTTGAGGGCAAAGAAGTGTTGATTCCTGGTGAACCAGAGCGTAACGCCCACATAGAACGCCTCATTACAGGAATCCCTGTATTGCCTGCTGTAGTTGAAAGTCTCGAAAAATTGGCACAACAGTTTGACTTGGAATGGCTGGAAAACAATAAAGCACAAGCTACCAGTATGCAATAAGGTGAATTAAAAAAACTTAAAAAGTTACAACTTTAGATTGTTTAAAGGTGGTTAGAGGGCTTATATATAGCAAAACTGAACAAAAAAGTGGATAAATGTCGTAATAGTATCTACATTAAGTTTTAAATTGAAGTTTAACCTATAACATTTCGACACACTAAATATGGTTGCAATATGAGTATATCTAATCACTTTTCGCAACAATCTAACGGGAAGTTAACCCCGAACTGGAAAAAGCTTATCAAGCTCGAACAATTACCAGAATTGGTAAAAGAATCTTATAACATACCAGTAGTATTATTTAAACATAGTGTAAGCTGCGGCCTAAGTGCTATGGTAAAATACCAGCTTGAAGAAGAATGGAGCTTTCAGGTCAAAGATTTGTCTTTTTATTACTTAGATTTGATTAATTACCGGGACATCTCTAACAAAATAGCTGAAGAGTTTGACATTCTTCATCAATCACCCCAAATAGTAGTACTACACAAAGGTCAACCTGTAGCCAATACATCTCATTATGCCATTGGTGTAAGTTGGCTTAAGGAGCAACTCTCTGTTTTGAATGAATAATCTTCATCGGCACAAAGTACTGACTTACTCAAAACATTGCTTTGTGCCATAAAATCTATGCATAATGTGTAACTGTCAGATAACCCCAGGCATACCCAAAGTACTATTATCCTATTATCACATAAGTAACGTATAGCTTCATAAAATACAATATTTCTCCCCCCATGTAATGTTTATGTAATTTAGTGATAGTAATCAAAATATTTTGTTTGTACTTTTGTGTCATTAATTACAGAAGATCAGGCAATGAAAAATATAGAGGTAAAATTCTATAAATACTTCAAAAAACTGATTTTCACAGTATTGGGCAACCTCATTAAAATAGCCAAATACTCCTAACACACACTGCTAACAGATTATAATTTATATAAAAGCATCAGGGTAAATACATGTAAGTTTTCAACCTTAATTCATCATTTAATCAAGCTTAAAAACATTTTACTGCCAATAATCACACGTTGAAAATACTTTTTCAAATCTCTAAAACCTCGATTAACTTGGCGTAAACCACTTTTACCCCTGCAAATAAGTCTTAGTTGGCAATGGTCATTTACCTAAGGTAAGGACTTAAATTTATGTGCAATAAAAAAGACTGATTATCAATGTATTACTCTAAAAAACCACAATCTTACAAGGAAAATAACATAAAAAAATATAATAATATTCAGACTCATTTTCCTCAAAAAACTCATCATCAATCTCCTTTTACAAATAACTACACTTTCATAAAAATTTAAAAGTTAACCATACAGTCTATAAAGGCAACAAATTAGTATGATTAACTGCTTTTTTATAGAAAGCTAAAATATGCCCAATCTATACTAGTCAAAGAGTGTAAATAGTTATAAAAATCTTTTTATTGTAATTTTATTACATTAATACTTTTTTAGCTTATCTTCACAACAATAAAACCACTATACGTAAAATTATGCTCACTAACCAACTACAAGACATCCTGGAAAATCCAATGGATGTATATATCGAGATTAAGGGAAAAGCCAGTATTGGTTCTGCCAGTAAAGCCAATGCACTTAAGTTTCACCCTACAACAGGCTTAATATCTTTGTTTGTATGTAATAAATACCTACAACAAGGCATTTCGGGGTGGAAATCGCGCCCTAGTGTTTCACTGATTGTACAACACCCGATGGGTTTTCAAAAGTATGAATTGCAATGTGAATATGTAGAACACCACAAAACCAACCCAAGGGAAAAAGCCTTTCAGGAACAGTATACTCACTCACTGAATCAAATACTGAAAAACTATGGTATCCCTACAGAGGCACCTTCTAACTGTATGACTAGTTGCCAAGTCATTATGCTTAAGATAAAAAGCGTTAAATCTAAGATTCGAATGAGGTAACAGACAGGCACTGTTACTCTACTCCACTATTTTTTACACAGGCTGATGTAAATCTGTCTTTGGATACTGAAAAAACCTATATTCACCGAAATGAAAGTATCTTGTTGAAAAATGAATTGAGTAGAGTGAAAAAAAGGTAAGACTTTATAAAACAAAAATGCCCATGAACATTAAGGTACACGGGCATTTTTTGTTGCAGTTACTAAGTAAAATGATCCAAAAGAAAGCAGTCTCTGTTTGTTCCGTCTTGCGGAACCTCTGATTGAAGACATCCAACGATCAGAGACGAAATTCAGTGGGTGAGTTTTGCAGAGCTTGACCTGACGGCCTGTGGTTAGGTGAGTTTTGTAGTTTTACTAAGCACTGGGCATCAACTTTATTTTGAATATCTTGAATTGACTTTTTTCTTTGTTGTAAAAGAATTTATTCAAAATGTCAAAAATATCATTTCCTCTAAACCAAGAAGTCTGCATTTCTTCGGTCAGCTTTACATTCATCCATTCTATAGCATAAGTTTCCTGACGTTTCTTATATTCGTTAATGTAGTCAATCATTGCTTCCAGAATATTTATTTTATTGCTTCCGGTACACGAATGAAACAAAAACTTATGATTGTGCTCTTTGTTAATTGTAATCAAGTCGAGCTTGATTTGTGGCACCTCGGTTTTGCTCCCTATATTGACAATGTTATAATCAAAATATATTTGAGTATCGTCTAGTAGTTCACGCACAGTGTTTTCTAAATCTATTTCATGCAACAACACTTCGGTAGGTTGTTGAATGGCGTTGGTTCTCTCCATCATAATGGCAATACATCTTTTGTTTTCAACTCTGAGTAATCATCACAAAATAGTTTCCTACCTCTTTTAAAAATAGTTGTTTAGCTCAAGTCAAGCTTTGATAAGCTGTTTCTCCCAAAAAGTATTTTATCAAATTAGTATGATCTATTTTTTAATGACTCCTAACAAAAATAGTTAGATATAATTTTTAAACGAACAGAATAACTGTTTTTTTATGTGGGCTACCCTCTCTATTGATAATATCGACGTTTTTAAGTCTTTTTTGCCGATATTCACCTTCATTTTTGCATTTTTCTACAGTTCAACCTCTAAACAATCAGAAATGGTTTAAGTTATTGAGTGAGGATCTGCCTGTAATAATTTGACCATTTTGATGATTTTTACTCAACAAAAGAACTTTTTTAATTAGACAGAGTTGTCTAAACATTTGTATTAAATTTTGCTTTTAGTGTAAAAAAACACCAAATTTAGGAGTACATCAAAATGAACTAAAGCAGTTTTAAACAATCATGAAAAAAACCTCAATGCTTGGCAAACAATACCACAAAACACGCCAAACTACTCTTGACTTATGTGCCCCCTTAAGCCCGGAAGACTATGTAGTGCAGCCCATAGAGGATGTGAGTCCCCCTAAATGGCATCTGGGACACACTACCTGGTTTTTTGAAAACTTTATATTGGCAAATGAGCCTGACTATCAACTATTTAACACTGATTTCAACTATTTTTTCAATAGTTATTATGAAAGCCAGGGCGAACGGATACTTAGAACCAATCGGGGCAATATGACTCGCCCTACCATTGATGAGATCAAGGCATACCGCCAACATGTAGATGAGCACATGGAGCAGTTTTTCGCCAAATATACCGAAGTACCTCAAGATTTGTTTTATGTAATTGATGTAGGTATTCAACACGAAAAACAACACCAGGAGCTATTGGTTACTGACCTAAAGTATATATTGGGTGGCAACCCACTGTTTCCAGTATACCAACCCAATGGCACACATCACTCTACTCCCTTTGCCAAAACAGCGCACTATCTACCAGTAAAAGAAGGCTTATATAGCATTGGCTACCAAGGAGAAGGATTTCATTATGACAATGAAACCGGAAAGCATCAAGTATTTTTGCATGCCTATCAGGTAATGGATAGGTTGATTACCAATGAAGAATACCTGGAGTTTATCGCCGCTGGAGGGTATGAAAATTTTGAGCCTTGGCTTGCCGATGGTTGGGATTGGGTAAATAAAAATGGGGTCAAGGCACCTTATTATTGGTTTGAGCAAAACGGTGAGTGGTTTAACTACACGCTGCATGGCTTTAGCAAAGTAGACCCTCACGCACCTGTAACACATGTAAGCTTTTATGAAGCTGATGCTTTTGCAAAATGGAAAGGTAAACGTCTCCCTACTGAGTTTGAATGGGAGGTAGCCTGTAACCAATATGTACCTAAGATACCCGAAAACGCCAATTTGCTTGAAGGTGGACACTTTGTGCCACTGAGCCGCAACAACAACGAGTATCAAATGTTTGGCGAAGTTTGGGAATGGACCAATAGTGCTTATTTGCCTTACCCTTATTACCAAAAAGCCGAAGGTGGACTAGGTGAATATAATGGGAAGTTTATGGTTAACCAAATGGTGCTTAAAGGAGGCTCCTGTGCCACCCCAAAAGACCAGATAAGAAGTACATACCGTAATTTTTTTCAGGCAGACAAACGCTGGCAGTTTACGGGTATAAGGCTTGCCGAAAGCCTCTAAACACCCAGAGTATTCAGTGTTTACTGCTTTTTTTTCAATTTGAATATATTCTAAGTGATCTTTCATAAATAATTTGAGCCATTAAAGTGTATCTATTGCCCTCATTCTTCTCAAAAAAAAAGCTTCATAGCTTTGGCTATGCACCGTTTTTTTTGAATCGTCTGAGAACAATATATTTTCTTAAATTGGCACATCTTATTTTTTCCAGATCACTAACTTTTTATATTTCTTTTAATTGAAGTGTTTGACGAACCTGTTTCAAACTACTACATGCCGCCATGCAAAGTTTTTTATAAATCTGTAACAATACAATCAATATACGACAACTTGTTGGCAGCACGTTCGACAGCTCGTGCAAGTACTTACAACTCTAACTTATATTTTGGAAACAACAGCCGAAGTTTTAAACGACACATTTGCTACTGATGTAATAGAGGGGTTATCTTCTACTCCTAAGTTTTTGTCATCCAAGTATTTTTATGACGAAAAAGGAGATGCTATTTTTCAGCAAATTATGGATATGCCTTCCTATTACCTTACCAAAAGCGAACACGAGATTTTTAATACACATAAGCAAGCTTTGCTTTCACTTTTTAGCGATCGTCAACAAGCTTTTCACTTGATAGAGTTTGGGGCAGGCGATGGAATGAAAACCAAAGTACTGCTTGAACATTTTTTACAACAAAAAGCTTGTTTCCGTTACTTACCCATCGATATTTCAGAGAATGTGCTCAGTATATTGGTAAACGACCTCGAAATAAATTTTCCTGGTCTGGAGGTAGAGCCACTCGCAAATGAGTACTTTGAAGCATTAGATATTTTAAACGAACAACAGCGAACAGAACGAAAAATCATCTTATTTTTAGGGTCTAACATTGGTAATTTTTTGCATAATGAGGCCATTGAGTTTTTGCGCCAAATGCGTAAGCACTTACGCCCTGACGACTTATTACTCATTGGTTTTGACCTTAAGAAAGACCCTCAAATTATTTTGGATGCCTACAACGACAAGGAAGGCATTACCCGTAATTTTAACTTGAATCTGCTCGATAGAATTAATGCAGCGTTTGATGGTAACTTTGACACCAGCCAGTTTATACACAGCCCCACTTACAACCCCTTGACAGGAGCAACTAAAAGCTACTTAGTGAGTACCAAAGATCAGGAAGTGACGCTTGAAAGACTTGGCAAAACATTCAAATTCGAAGCTTGGGAAGCTATAGACATGGAAATATCTCAAAAGTATAGCTTGAGTAATATAGAGCACCTGGCAAAACAAGCAGGCTTTGAGGTGATGTCTAACTTTTTTGATAAAAACAAAAACTTTGTAGACTCTGTATGGACCATGAAATAATACGATTCCTAAGAACTTACGCAACGCTTTGGGTGTTTTATAGAATTGGACATTTTATATCTCAAAAAACATAAATCACACACTACAATGAAAGCAATTTGGAATGGCGAAGTTATCGCCGAAAGTAACGATACAGTAGTAATTGAGGGAAACCACTACTTTCCCAAGAACTCGATTAAAAGTGAGTTTTACCAAAACAGCGACCACAAAACGAATTGTTTCTGGAAAGGTGAAGCATCTTATTATACCCTAGCGGTAAATGGAGAGAAAAATGTAGATGCAGCGTGGTATTACCCTACACCAAAAGATGCTGCTGAGGGTATCAAAGACCACGTTTCGTTTTGGAAAGGGGTAGAAATTACTGAGTAAGCAGGTACTGGTTGCCACAAATACTACTCAAGAAAGAGTCAGGTTTTTCTTTTATAGCAAAATCTGGCTCTTTTTTTATGCCCAACCAATTGTAACAAATGGCGTACACCTGTTTAACTACCCTATCATGCTGTAAGTATAGATAGTTACAATAAAAGAAAGGTAGTGCAGTTAGATAAATTGAATAGAATTTTGTCAGGAATGAATCAGGATAACTTTGTAATCCTACCAAAAGTAACTTATTTTCAAGCATTCCTCTTTTATAATAATAAAGGTGTTAAAAAATAAAAATTAATGATGATCAAGAAAATTTCACTCCTCTGGATTTGCCTCTATTTTACAGTATATGCCTTTGGGCAAGACCCCAGAGCCAAAGAGTTTTTTGTGGCAGGCAAACGTAAGCTACGCGCTAAAGAATACAAAAAAGCCATTGAGTATTTTAACAAAGCACTAGAGGTAAACAAAGTAGATATATCGGCTATGGGGGCACGTGGCATAGCCAAAATGGGATTGAAAGACTATAAAGGGGCAAGCAACGATTTCAATGCCATATTACAGCTCAACCCGCGCGACGCTCGCACACTGAACAACCTGGGCACAGTGCAAATGATCCAAAAAGACTATAAAGGAGCTATCCAGTCGTTTTCACGGGCACTGAAAACACGCCGCCATCCTATGCTGTTTTTTAACCGGGGGATTTCTCATTATCAGCTCAAGCAATATAAACAGGCCGTGAAAGACTTTGACCAAGGCTTGGCAATGCGCCCTACCAAAGGTAACTTACCCATTAGGCTACACAACAACCGGGGCAATGCCCGTGATATGCTAGGCAACCACAAAGGGGCCATTGCTGACTACACTGCAGTAATTAATAAGGCTCCGGGTAACGATAACGCTTTGTATAACCGAGGACTTACATATAAAAAAATTTATAAGTATAAAGAAGCCATTGCTGACTTTGACAAAGTAATAAAAATGGGTGCCAAATTTAAAGATGTATACTACCACCGAGGCATGTGTCGCAATGCTACAGAAGACTACAAGGGGGCTGTTGCCGACTTTAACAAAGCCATTGAACTACAGGGCGATGATGTTCTTGTATACAACGGCAGGGGGTATGCCAAACAAAACCTAAGGGATGATAAGGGGGCTATTGCTGACTTTAGCAAGGCAATTGAGCTTGACCCAAACAACTCTCTGGGCTACTATAGCCGAGGTGGATTGAGGTTACAGGCACAAGATTTTAAAGCTGCCTTGGCCGATTTTGATAAAATTATTCAACTAAAACCCAAAGATGAAAAGGCTTACCTGACAAGGGGCAACATCAAGTTCAAACTGGGAGATTATAAAGGAGCACTGGCTGATTTTGATCAGGCAATCAAACTGGCTCCTAAAAGTCGCAAAGGGTATTTTATGAGAGGTAACGTAAAACAAAAACTGGGCGACCTGGAAGGGGCAGAAGCCGATTGGATGAAAGCAGGGCAAGTGCAGGGCAAAAAGAGGAACTAATGGCATAGTAGAGTAAACAGTGTGACTTGACTAATGAATAAAAAATTAAAGCGCTGCAAAAGCAGTGCTTTTTTTATGCTCAATGCGCCTGAAAATCCCCTGAGAAATGGGTATATTAAGGGAGTTACTTAAAATTCAATCAAAACAATTAAGCAAATGGAAAAATTGATTTTGGTAGACCCCAAAGAGGAGTTATGCAACGCTTTTAGAGCCGCGTTTAAAGACGACTACCCTAAGGTAGAAGTAGTACAAGGCTTTTTTGAACAACTACCTGAATTTGATTGCATGGTGAGTGCTGCCAACTCGTTTGGCTTGATGGATGGAGGGGTAGACCTTGCCATTACTAATTTTTTTGGGGCAGATTTACAGTATCGGATACAAGAACGTATCATTAAAGGCTATAGGGGCGAACAACCCGTGGGTACTTCTTTCATTATCAAAACCCACCATTACAAACACCCTTACCTAGCGCATACTCCTACCATGCGGGTACCGCTCAGAATCACCCGTACCGACAACGTATACAAAGCAATGTTTGCTATGCTATTGGCAATAACTCAGCACAATGAATCATCGGGCAAAGACAAGATCAATACGGTGGCTTGCCCTGGGCTAGGTACGGCTACTGGCGGATTAGCCCCCAATGAGGCTGCCCGGCAAATGGCACTGGCTTACCACAACTTTTATAATCCTCCTAAAAAAATTAACTGGAATTATGCTACTCAGCGTCAAAGAGATGTAGGCTTTGGAGGTGATTTTTTTGGCTAAATAGCTGGAGTAAAAATTCTTTCTAAAATACCAATACTCTGCAGTGATTTCAAGTGAAAATATTTACTGATAATCAAGCAGTTAAACTATATACTTTGAGCGTTTGTGGTGCAAACGCTTCAAAAAAGAATCTAGTAAACAAAATCACTTTCACTCTTTGATTATCAAGCATAAGTAAGGTGAACATTTATTCGAGTCTGTTATGGACTAGCTGCGGACTATTAAAATACAAGAAATATGTCTAAAACGTATGTAATAGGTGATATACATGGTTGTTATGATGAGCTGATGGTGTTGCTTGACCAAATGCAGGTAACAGACCAAGACTTGGTGGTATCATTGGGCGACATAGTAGACCGGGGGCTACAATCTCTGGAAGTATATCATTACTTCAAAAACCGCCCTAATGTGTTGGTGTTGATGGGTAACCACGAGCGTAAACACTTGAATGGTATTTTGAGCTATTCGCAGGAAATAGTAAAAGTACAGTTTGGCGAGGAGTACGCTCAGTTTAGAGAATGGCTGGGTTCATTGGGGTATTACTACAAAACCAAAGACGCCATTATTGTGCATGCTTTTTTTGAACACGACAAAAACCTCGAAACGCAAAAAGAAGATGTGCTGGCTGGTACAACGTCGGGTTCGCGACATTTAGAAAAAAAATACCCAGAAGGCACCTATTGGGCTGACTATTATCAAGGGCATAAACCTATCATTTATGGGCACCAGGTAGTGGGCGACACTCCCAAAGTGTATAACCATACTTACGGCATTGATACGGGGGCTTGCCATGGAGGTAAACTCACCGCTATAGAGTTACCTGGTTTTAAAATACATCAGGTAAAAGCGGCTAAAGATTATTGGAAAATAGCCCAAAGCGAATGGCAAATACCCGTGTTACAAGCCAAAAAATGGGAAAGCATGACCTTTGCCCAAATACAAAAACAACTAGACAAGCTTGCCTACAAACAAGAAGCCGAGGTGGTAACATTTATCAAACACATCCAGACCTGGCTTGAACAGGTAATACAGCTATTGCCTTGGTTAAAAAGCCAACTGGAACAAGTGAGCAGTGATATGCAACAGGAGTATGGGGTAAATTTTAACCAAGAAGCAAGCAAGTTACCTTACCGTACTTTTATCTTTAAAGCCAGGGCAGGCAATTTGTCCTTAAACGATGTGAGCAAAGCACTCGATACACCTCATAAAGTTACCAGACTTGCCCAACAACTTGGGTTGGATCACCTACCTCAAAGGCAATAACGCACTATCAAAGCAATGGGCTAATGTGTATATTTGTTGCTATGAAAAAACTACACAAAGATATATGGGCGCTCATTGCCGTAATCATCACTCTTTTTATTTGTTGGTGGCTATTTTAGCCTGGGTGAGATGTTTTTTTTAACAAAAATCCCCAAAAGGTGCTTGTTTTAGGTACACCTACCAATTGATTCAATGCTTCAAAGCCTTGGTTATTATTGGGTACTGCTACTCTTGTACATTTTTCAAGAACATCTCATCCAGTTTTTTATTGACATATACTGCAGTAGTGTCGGTGCTGGCGTGTCGCAACTGACGTTGTACAAACTCAAGGGGGTTGCCACTTTCGAGCATTTGTTGCCCACAGGTATGCCGCAATGAGTGCAAACTATACTTGGTTTCGTCAACCCCTATAGCTTTGAGACTTGCCTTAAAATGATTGTACAAAGTAGGGTAACTATAGGAGCATATTTCAAAGTTTTTGGGCAAACTACCCTGCACTGTTTCTTTGGCTTCACCCAAAAAAGCCCTCAGTAATACTTTGGCTTTACCAAATAGCTTTACCTCTTCTTTAGTGTTCTGCCCTTTGCCCAGTACTTTGAGGATGTCCAGATCAAAGTCTACATCAGCCCACTTGAGC
The DNA here is from genome assembly GCF_000169175.1 of Microscilla marina ATCC 23134. Classification (NCBI taxonomy): domain Bacteria; kingdom Pseudomonadati; phylum Bacteroidota; class Cytophagia; order Cytophagales; family Microscillaceae; genus Microscilla; species Microscilla marina. The sequence continues at coordinate 133,093 of NZ_AAWS01000020.1, read as the reverse complement.
GCCTGCAACTCTTTTACCCGCAAGCCACAATACCCCATAATGCCCCAGTAAGCTGCCCAACGGGTGTCTTCACCCGCAATCAAGCGTTTGAGTACATCAGGTGGCAAGGCATTTTTGTAGTACTTTTTGGTGTTGGTTTTCAGCGTTTTCACTTCTTTTACCTCGTTGAGGGCTTTTATTTGACCATCGGCCATTTGGTAGTTTTTCAGGCAAAACTTCACCAATTCTTTAATTGCAGAAAGGTAGCTATTGATGGTAAAAGCACTCAACTCTTTGTTGTCTTTGAGGTAATCGCGAAAAGCTGCTACATTACGTGCATCAATCATTTGCCAGTTGTTGTCGCCCAAAAAACCAAAGTATTGATTCAAACCATTGATATAAGTATTTTTGCTGCGGTCGTTTATCCAATGGTTGTGGGCTATAAACGCAAGAATAAGCTCATTGGCAGCAGGTGCAATTTTGGGGTTATCGGGGCGTACTAAACTTATATTTTGCGCTTTACAATATTTGAGAAACTTACGCAAATAGGACACATAGGAGGCGCTAGCTCCACGATGGGCTATAAAATTATCAAAACTTGCCTCACTAATGGTAAGTTCTTGCTCCAACAAATAGTCTATGTACTGCAAAGCGTAAGTGCGGTAATTTTTTTGCGAATCGCCAAATTTTTTGAATGAGCCTATATACAACTTTATGAGTTCTGACTTTTGATATACAGTGGCGTTTGGTTGCTCCCCTTGAACAGCAGGCGATAATTCGCCAGAGGGTTGATATTTTTCAAGTTTGCTCATAAGTAACTGATTATTAAATACTAATAACTATATTTCCGACCACACTGTGTCCAACGACTCTTATTGGTTGCCATAAGCACAGGGCTTAAGTTAACAAACCCCAAAAGAAGGCATCTTTTGAGGTTCGTCCAGTTTTTTTTCCATAAAACTATTCGAAAGGCTCTAAATATATTTGTACAAGCTCTGCTTCGCTGTTTTTTCCATTGGTTATAACCAATTGTTTTCGGTTGAGCTTTTGTATATAAGTCGCCTGTTCTTTGGTTTCGTGGGCTTGTTTCATATATAGCTTATTGTTATCATCTTTATCAAAACGCCAGGTACCTTTAGTTGGGGTCGCTTTAGGGGTTTTTCTGATCTCAAAGGTATTATCGGCGTTAAATTTAAGGTAAGCGCCTTTCAGGGCTTTAGCGTATTGGTTAATGATTTTTTCGCGCTCTTCGTAAGAGACATGCTCTAGCATTTCACGTACTGAAGGTACTTTTATCATTACATATTTCCATTTGCGTACAAGTGCCTTGCTCTTATCAGGAGAGACAGTGTATAAGTAAGCACTGATGTTAAAGATGCCTGACACCACCAATAAGGCGACCCCAAGTTTTATAGAGATTTTCATCTAACTAAAAATGTCTTAAAGATAATTTAAAATCCAGTATTCTAACTTCTAAGTAAGTAGAGATTAACTTCGCTCTGCGGTTTTGATAAACTTTGTTTTTTTCACAATCTTCAAAAAGCGAACAATGCGCGATTTTTAAAGTGCATCCACCACCAAAACTCATCCGAAATAATAGCGTCATTTACTTAGAGGATAAGGCACTTTTTAGCTGCTTGAGGGCTTGTTTAAAAATGAGCGGAAAATGTACCACAAACGAACGCTTTAAACAAGCTAAATTGCTATCATCTGGGTTACTTTTTGGTAGCTCTTAGAATTTCAAAAAAATACCAATAGTTATTATGACAATAAGGTGTATTAGATAACAAAAATTGTACTAATCATTGTAAGAACCTAATGTAAAACAACCCACCAACAGATATTCCTAAGTCACCCTTGCTTTGGGGGCTTAGTTAATCAATATTAATCAAGCTTAAACCCCAGTACTAATACATCGTCTACTTGGTTTTCGTTGCCTTTCCAGTGGTTAAACGCTTCTTTTATTTGTTGTTTTTGGGTAGGGATGTGTTCTTGATGTACTTGTAAAAACAAATCTCGCAATTGTTTGCGCATAAAACGTTTTCCTTCGCTTCCGCCAAACTGATCTTGAAAACCATCTGTAAATAAATAGACATGGGTAGTGTCTGCCTCTAGGTCTATAGTTTGTTCAGGGGCTTCTTTTTCGGCAAACATTTGTGTACCTACAGCATACATGCTCCCCCTGGTCTCTTTAACCTCTCCTTTTTGCACATAAGCTATGCGTTGTTTGGCGCCGGCAAAAGTAAGGGTACGCTCCATTTCATCTATGACACATACCGACATCTTGATCTGAGCTTTTTCTTCCAATGGTACTATAGCGTTCAAATCGTTGTTGAGTTTGGTATTGAGCTGTTTCAAAATTTCATTTGGTGCGTGTATTTCATCCTGATGCAAGCATTCGGTTACCAAACGATCAACCACCAAATGCAAAAATGCCCCCATAATACCATAACCAGGGGCGTCCCCTACAATAATCAAAATTCTGTTTTTGGGCAGTACCTGTACATAATAAAAGTCTCCGGAAGCATTGAGCCTAGGCAACTCAAAAATAAAAGACGCTGGTAACATTTCTTGTAGATTTTCACGATGCATTTTAAATACTACCTCCTGTGCCCGTTTTGCCCATCCCTCATATTGGTTAATTTTGAGAATGTCTTTTTGGGTTTGGGTGTTTTTAGTTATATGTATATTTTCCATTTGTGCTGTTTGGTTTATTACCTAAAAACTGATTGGGGATGGCTATACAGTATAAGCTGTGGTACACAAAAATGACTCCACTTCAAGCCCAAAAACCAGCCCAAAACCAAGGAATGTTTTTTTTAGAATTAACCCTATAAATCCTCTCCTCCTATTTCCTATTGACAACTTTGATTTTCTTTGACTAGAATATAACTTATGTAATATTTGGCACGAGGAAAATTCTTCCTTAAGGAGCTTGTTGGTTAGTTTTGTACAAATAAGACCTTAGACACAGTTTATTCTTCATTAGCTACCACAATACTAACCACGAACAGCAAAATGAAAAAAATAATGCTATGCGTATGCATCTTGCTAAGGGCAAGTTATGCATACACTCAAGATAAAGCGGCGATAGACTCCCTACAGCAGTTACTCACCCTCCCCGTAACAGCTAAGAAAACAGTCGATATTTACAATAAAATTGCCGAACAATACAAATCTTCCGACTCTACCTACACCGCTATTTATGCCAATAAGGCAATCTATATTGCAAAAAAAATCAGTTACCCTATAGGCATTGCCGATGCTTACTATAATATAGGTTGGGCTACTTTTATGACAGACAGCTACACCAAAGCCATTGAGTTGTTTGACCAGGTCATCAAGGTATCACAATCGGCTCACTACCTCAAAGGCACCGCCAATGCCTACAGTGGGCTGGGGCTGTGTTATAAGTTTAAGGGCGACTTTCACAAAGCCCTGGAGTTTTTTTTTAAAGCTTTGAAAATAGATGAGCAATTGAACAATCAAAGAGGACTTGCCATCAGATACAACAATATAGGCTTGGTGCTCAAAAGCCAAAGTACCTATAACGAAGCATTGGTGTACTACCGCAAGGTATTAAACATTGCCAAAACCATTGGAAGTAAAAGGCTCACTGCACTAGGGTACAGCAATATAGGCGATATTTACTATCGGCAAACTCACTATAAGCAAGCGATTGTTTTCTTACAAAAAGCCTTAAACATCACTACCAACACCCGCAACAAAATACTGATGGCGTTTGACCTCCAGAAAATGGGTGAAGTATACCTTGCCCAAAAAAACCAGGCGCAGGCTTTGTATTACTTCAACCAGGCACTACACATACGCCAACAACTAGGTGCTCAGGCACGCCGTGGAGAAACTTTAATTTCGTTGGGCAAGACCCATCATTTATTGGGCAATCAGGCAATGGCACTTCAGTGTTTACAGGAGGGAATAAACATTGCTCAAAAGGCAGAAAATCCTCCAATACTCCAGGAGGGGGTCAAAGCACTGGCAGATGTATACTATCACTTGGGTAATTACAAGGCAGCTTTCCAGCAACAAGTATTGTTTAAACAATTATCAGACAGCCTAAAGGATGAGCAGGTACTCAAAGATTTCACTTTTGAAAAAGCCCGCCTTAAATTTCAACACGAAAAAGACTCGCTGCAGCTGGCACAGGAGAAGCAACAACTTACACTGAAGGTAAAGATAAAAACACAGCAAAGTATGCTCAACTTGGTGGGGCTAGTGGCAGTATTGGTGGTATCTATCTTTTTACTAATACTATTTTTGGCAAAACAAAAAAGCAATCAGAAACTCACCAAATCAAATGAAAACACGCTTCAGGCAAACGAAGAAATTTTATCGATCAATGAATCGCTCCGTGCTACCCTAGAGGTGGTAGAGAAACAACGCGATGAAATCAAAAAGCAACAGAAAGAATTAAGTAACCAGCACTTACAACTCGAAAAAGCTTATCAAAGTATTAAAATACTTAATGTAGCCGGGCAAGAAATTACGTCTATATTAGATTTGCCCAAAGTACTGGACACAGTATATGCCCATGTCAGGCAGTTTATGGAGGTTACCAATTTTGGCATTGGTTTGTATACCGATCACCCACAAACCCTTGAGTATCGCTTGGTGGTAAAGGGAGGCTCCACAGCACATGCTTACCCTATAGATATGTCCAACACTAACCAATTTGCCGTATGGTGTATCCAACATCAACGCCCTATATTAATGAATGACATCAGTAGCGATGCTTTTCACTATATTCAAGATTTTGACCCTGAAGCATACCTTGCGACCACTTCTCTTACCCATTTACCACAGTCTGCCATATATATGCCATTACTCATTAAGGGTAAAGTAGTAGGTGTGATTGTAGTACATGGTGACCAAAAACAGGCCTATTCTCCTCACCATTTCAACTTATTGCGTAACCTATCGACTTATGTAGCCATTGCCGTTGAAAACGCGAATATACACGAGCAAATGGACGAAAAAAACCGGGCTTTAGAAGAGTTGGGGAAGTTTAAACAACAGATGGCAAATATGATTGCCCACGACCTTAAAAACCCTTTGAATAATATCATAGGCTTGTCAGAAGGATTTGCCAAAGAGTCTATTCAGTACAATATTCACCAGTCGGGACTGCAAATGCTGCACTTAATTATCAATATGCTGGATACTCAAAAACTGGAAGAAGCTGAACTACAACCCAAAAAGGAATCTGAGAAAGCATCGGCGTTGGTAGCCGATGCCAGGCAACAAGTAGAATGGTTGGCTCATACTAAAAATCTGAAGATTATTGAAAAAACCAGCCACCTCAACTTACTTGCCGACAAAGAGCTGATAACACGGGTGCTAGTAAATTTGTTAAGTAATGCCATCAAGTACTCTACCTCTAACAGTGACATACTTGTTCAGGCAGAACGCATAGATGAACAATTTGCCAAGGTATGTATCACTGACACTGGTTTGGGTATACCAGCAGGTGATGTGGGTAAAGTATTTGACAGGTTTTATCAGGTACAGTCTACCCCTCAGGGTCAACAATGGTATTCTACGGGTATTGGGCTTACTTTTTGTAAACTGGCGGTAGAGGCTCATGGCGGCACTATAGGAGTAAACTCGTCTATGAATCTAGGCAGCACTTTTTGGTTTACCATACCACTAGGACCACCAGGCAAAAGCAGTAATATTGTCGTAGCTCCACCTACCGTAGACGAACACCTCAAAAAAAGAAAACAATCAATGGGGGTATTACTCAATCAAGAAGACCAACAATACTTGAAACCCTGGCTTCAGGTATTGACCCAATACGAAGTATACCAACTATCTAAAGTAAAAGCGGTACTAAAAGGAATGGTTTTTCAGAAGAACAGCTCGCTGTACAATTGGAAACTAGAACTTGAAAAAGCACTGTATAATAGCAACGAACAGAAATATAAAGACTTGATCAGTAAGTATATTTAGGTACGTAAAACACTACTTTGTTTCTTTTAGCAATTGAACCCAACAACAAAACGATGAAATAATGCCACAAACCAGGTACCTGTCTACACTTTGTCTACGATGCTTTTTTTACTATCCCCTTACAAACTCCTACCTTTGTACTCAATAGATATTGATCTATATTATACTTGATTACACTTTATTTACAGGATGATTGTACTTATCAGGGTACAGTTCCATATTATTTAAAACAAAAGATATGTCAAAGACAGATAGGTCTGCTAACACAGTAAAAAACCCCAATAATAGGGTACGTATAGCAATGGGAATTCAAGGGAGAAACATATTGTCAGATGATGATTTGAAAAAAGTTTTGGGCGATGATTTTCTGGAGGAAGAACTCAACCGCCAGGTTAACTCTTAATATAATTACCAAAAAATTATTCAAGCCATAGTTTTTAAAGACTATGGCTTTTTTGCTTACTTTTTCTTCATAAAACTTGGTGCATCAATCAATTCATTGGTATCTGCCTGATGCAAAGCATAATTAAATCCTGGCTGAATACTATACGCCCCATGCTCACCCTTCTTGTTTAGGGCAAGGTAACCTATCTGAAAGTTTTGATAGCCTTGTTTTTTCGTAATTCTTCTCACCCCCTCTTCGCAAGCCTCTTGTGGGCTAAGCCCCTGTCGCATAAGTTCTACAATAAGAAAAGCTCCCAATGTCTTTAGAACTGCTTCGCCCAATCCTGTAGCACAAGCGCCCCCTACCTCGTTGTCTACAAACATGCCCGCACCTATTACCGGAGAGTCTCCCACCCTGCCGTGCATTTTATAGGCCAGCCCACTAGTAGTACAAGCCCCCGAAATATCACCGTGTTTGTCTATAGCCAATAAACCGATGGTATCATGGTTCTCAATGTTTACAATGGGTTTATACTCAGCCTTCTCTTTCCACTCTTCCCATTGTTTTTTTGCCTTGTCAGTCAATAAATTCTCTTTTTTAAAGCCTTGTTGTAAGGCAAACTGTAAGGCGCCTGCTCCGCTTAACATTACATGGGGGGTTTCATCCATTACCTTGCGTGCTACCGATATGGGATGTTTGATGTGCTGTAAAAAAGACACTGAGCCTGCATTGCCTTTTTCGTCCATAATGCAAGCGTCTAAGGTTACGTTTCCATCCCGATCGGGCAATCCTCCATACCCTACGCTTAAGTTATCGGGGTCGGCTTCAGTCACTTTCACTCCTGCTTCCACCGCATCTATGGCTTTGCTACCTTGAGCTATTATTCTCATGGCGGCTTCGTTGGCAGCTATGCCGTGGTTCCAGGTAGCTATTACTACTGGTAGTATTGGTTTTGAACGTGGATTTTGTTTTAATGTACCTTTTTTTACATCAGCATCGGTTGTCTCATCTTTTACTTTTTCAGACAATTGGCAACTGGTATGTCCTAAGCCTATACTGGCAGCGGCGGCTACCACAGCACCTTTAACAAGGAATTTTCTTCGGGAAAAAAATCGCATCATTGTATTTGATTATCCATAAATTTTGAAGGAAAGTACAAAGAAACAGAATTAATTGCCTAAGGTTGGACAATTTGATAGGAATAAAAATAGCAGGTAAACAGGAGGTAAGACCAACTAATAACACACAACGAGTTGGGCTATAAATAAAACAGACAACAAAGTATTTTTATTAAAAAAATAACAGACAAATCAAAACAGATATTGAGTATAGCTTTATGGTCAAAAAATATTTAAGAATAAATTGGCTTAAACGCCAGGCGAAACTTTTTTGGCTAATTTTTGCCTACGAGCACTAGTACCTTGGACAGGTTTTGCGGTGAGCCATTGTTTTGCCTCACAGAGGGTGTCAAAAAATAGAGCTATTATAGGCTGTTGCTCCATACCTACACTAAAAAGTGTCTGTAATGAATCTTGTGTATTATGGTCTTTACTTTTAACCAAAGCTACCTTTGATACATTTTTTTTTGCCAGTTTAACAAATAAATTTTTCTCTATCCATTTTTGTGACTGAGCGTCAAGGCAAAAGGTAAAGTTAGAAAAATCAATCAAGGCTTTTTTGGTTTTATACTCATCAATAATGTATAAAAACTGATGAATGCTTTGATAAAAATGTAAATGATTGCGATGATGGGTGTAATTCCAGGTTTGTTGCAAAATTTCTTCACTTTCGTAGTATTGAAATTTCACAAATCGGCTATTATAGAATGTGATCATAATTTTGGTGTTTTTTGTTTTTAAGCAACTTTACACTTGCTATATAGCTAAAATACCAAATAATCACATCACTCACAAAACAATAGGGCGGTTTTGCAAGGTTAACAATCAAAAATAGTAGTAATACCTAGATTAAATTATAGTAAAACAATCAACAAGGTATGAAGCACTTGACAAATGTATGGAAAAACAATCAGGTTTTTGTACTTTTACCCACCAAAATAGCCTAACAACACTATGACCATGAAGAAAAAACTAAAAAAATTGGGACTAATATTTCTTGGAATCATTGTTATAAATATAATACTGATTGTATTTTGTAACTGGCGCATTGAACAAAAGAGCAGCCCAGACTTGTTCAGCAAAGTAGGCCAGATTCCTGCCAACAAAGTAGGCTTGGTGTTGGGTACGAGCAAATGGCTCAGCGACGGCAGGGTTAACCTTTACTTCAAATACAGAATAGAAGCTGCAGTAGCACTTTATAAAGCTAAAAAAATAAAATATATATTGGTAAGTGGCGACAATCGTTTTGATTACTACAATGAACCCCGCGAAATGCATAACGCATTGGTTGCCAGTGGTGTTCCTTCCGAAGTCATTGTACTTGATTATGCTGGGTTCAGAACTTTAGACTCAGTAGTTCGCAGCAAAAAGGTATTTGGACAACAAGCCATTACCATTATTTCTCAACCTTTTCATAACAAAAGAGCCTTGTTTATAGCCTCTAATTATGGAATGAAAGCGGTGGCTTTCAATGCAAAAGATGTTAACCTTTATATGGGGTTTAAGACCCAATTGCGTGAAAAACTCGCCAGGGTAAAGGTGTTTCTTGATTTGTATGTGACCAACAAACAACCTAGGTTTTTAGGTGAAAAGATAGAAATTGGGGCTTAGTACCTGTTTAATTTTTTTCCATTTTTCAGTCAATGATCAAAACACAAATTTTAGAAAAAGGGTACGTTATTTATCCAAATGCCCTGCCTGCACAAGTGACTCAAGAGCTCCTTAATCAAATCATCCATACACCACTGCCACAAGACAACAGTTACTTTAGAGCCCACCAAGATTTGTTTGCTATTCGTAATTTATTAGGCGAAATACCCTCACTTAAGACAATACTAAAAAATAATCAGGTACAACAAATCCTTCAACAACAGTTTTTGACCTTACCTGTTCGTTGTATCAAAGCCATTTATTTCGACAAACCACCCCAGTCTAATTGGGTTGTAAACTGGCATCAGGATTTAACTATTAATGTAAAACAAAAACCCAATGATGTACCCAAGGGATTCAAAAAATGGATAAAAAAAGCCGGGTTTTGGTCTGTACAGCCTCCTGTAAACTATTTAGAAAACATTGTAACACTGCGCATTCATTTAGATGAGTGTACTGTAAATAATGGCGCTTTAAAGGTATTAGAAGCATCTCACATACCGGGCATCAAGCCTTCTCAAAACCTTACTGATCTCAAAAAAACGTATAATGAAATTACTTGTGAAGTGCCAAAAGGAGGCATATTTGTCATGTCGCCTTTACTCTGGCATGCATCGTCAAAAAATAAGAGTATGCGCCACCGTAGAGTAATACACCTGGAATTTAGTAACCTGAAGTTGCCTGAGCATTTAGAATGGTTTGAGGGGCAGGCATAAACTTGTATAATACAACCCTGTTTTTTTTCACCAAAACAGCAGACATAAATAACCTACTATAAATCAACAAGTTGAATAATTACGAATATCACAAAGCACTACTCAAAAAACAATATAGTACAATCCAGCACCCCAACTTTTTAGACATTGACTCGTATAGAGTACTATCCGATTATCAGGAAGATATGCAGATAAGAGTATGATATCTGGAATGGTTATGCAGCCCCCAAGTCTACTCCCTTTTTAAGCTTTTTCCTACTAACATATTAAAAAACTGCTTACTGGTATACGCTCGTCGTTTACGGTGAAACATCCAGTATACGCTTATTTTTGAAAACAATTGCTATGTTCTTAAACTACTATTTTTCAACCAGCATGTATTTTACTCATTATTAACATCAGGCAGGCATTAGTCTTAGTAAAACTACAAAAATAACCTAATCCATAGAACCGTATCTCTGAATGTTATACTTCTTCAAAAAATAGTTCCGTAGCTTTGGCTACGCAAAGATTTTTTTCATCGTCTAACATCCTGATATTGTCTTCTCTTGGAATACTTTATTTTTTCCGTTTTACTTACGCTTTTTCAGTTTATTAAATATCTACTATTATGGTATCCTATATTTCGTTGCTATTTATTATATTCATTTGTTTGCTGTTTGGTTCAAGCTTATTTGCAGAAGCAACCTACCCTACACATAAGTTAGCCCTTCCTGCTTACCCACCAATGGCTCGCTGGTACCCAGCACCTTTGTTTGCTTATCGTTCGGATAAGAATGACACAAATCAATCAAAAAGTTATCGTGAAGCACGCGACAGCAGTCCTATAAGAGACGAGTATGTAGACTCTTTAGACCCCAAAGCTACAATTGAGTATATCATAGATTATTGCAAGAGTCACCCTTCGCCAGATGGCTATGAGGTAGGCTTGATTTACTTTGTACAAATGGTAGCCAGCAAAGTCAACACAGAAGAAGTGCAACAACTTAAAGTAAAAGCCATTGCACTACTCAACCAAAAGATTCAAGCGAAGTAGATGTACTGTCAAACAATTTATCTGTCAGGGTAACTTTCCTTGGTCATATTTATTAGGTAGGTAGGCTTACAATTACCCACTTGCCATCAATAAGCTCCAGGCTTACTTCGTCGGTACCACTGTCTTTACGTCCTTTATATTCTATCTCTACCCATATTTTTACCCACAATTTACTTGGCTTATGTTCTTTTTTACTCACCAAGCGAAACTTAGTAAAAGTCCAGTCTTTGTATTTGTTCAAGGCATAGGTCAAACGACGTGACCAAGGTGTTTTTTTGGGTAATACTTTTTTCCACTTTTGGTCTTGCCTTATTTTCGAAGCATAAAAGTAAGTCACCAAAGACCCAGGTTTATTTTTAAACCTTCGAACCTTACGGGCAGACTTTGCCTCTATCAATTTGGCTTTTTTGTATGCTATCCAACCTTTATCTGTATCGGTTTGGGCGTAAACTCCCCACACTAACAAGGTTAATATCAATGTAATGCTATAAGTTTTCATATATCAGGTAATTAATGAAGATTTTCTAAAGGTTGCCAAACGCCTTGCCAATTGTAAAATTCCGTTCCAGTAAACTTTTTCTTATAATCATAATGCGAGTTTTCGGCAAAAGAATAGCCAGTATACACATATTTTTTGCCTTGAGTCTTGGCAAACTCTATTTCCATTAACAAGGTGTACAAGCCGGGGCTATACGCCGAAAACTCAGGCAAAAACATGGCATAAATACTAGAGACCGCTCCAGGAGTTACATCAATAAAACTAATCCCAAATAAGCGGTCATTGAGGTAAAGGCAACATTCTTGAGTACAGCCACAAGGCACTACTGAGGGGTTACGGTCTACAAAATCATAAATAGAAGAGGGTACATTGTCTTTGAACCGCTGACAATGCGCATGAAATATAGCTTCTTTCTCTGAATTGATAGATGCAGGGTTAAACACTACCTGGGTATCGTTATTTTTACGCAATGCTTTGCGCTGGCTTTTGCTTGGTTTAAATCTGTTGACATCTATTCTCAATGGAATGACTGGAGTAAGCCTGCCATTATTCCAGCTTATCCTATCGCGAAAGAAAAAAGTACCAAAGTGTCTCCATCCGTCGGCCAACAACACCTCCAATTGTCCGGGGGTCAGTCTTTCTATCTCCATGTATTTCCAAGGCTCTTCCTGATCCAGTTCCATTGCTCTTCAAAGATTTTGATGATTGAACTCCGCCTGGCTTTTATCATTATTCACAAAAGCTCAAGACTATTTCATTGTTTTCTTTAAATCTACAAAAGATCTCTACAAAATAAAACAGCCTAGCCAATTCACCTAAGAGGTTATTTAAAACTCATGTTCAGAACTAAAAAAGTAATTTTTAATTCCAAACACCTACTTTAAATTTATCTTTAGGCGAAAGCCAGGCTGTTTTTCACATTATTTTACTTGCCAGACTACTTACCAATCAGAATAAAAGGCGACCAGTAGTAAGGTGCAGCATAGTTGCTACTAGCAATCATATCTTGCTTAGATTTATGTAAAGCTTCTATTTGGCTCTCCTTCGGGTGCTTCAGCAACTCTTCATAAAAATCCATCATCAATAAGGAAGTTGAATGATCAGCCACTTTCCAAAGAGACACCATAATGTTTTTGGTACCTGCATAAAGCAATGCTCGCGAAAGCCCTATTACTCCTTCTCCTTTTGAGATTTTACCCAGTCCAGTTTCACATGCCGACAAAGTCACCAAATCACTGGACAGTTTCAGGTTATAAATTTCGCCAGAATATAGTATTCCGTCTTCATTAATGGTACTATCTTGTGCCAATAACAACCCTGAGAGTTCAGGAGTTTCCTCGTTTACAAACCCATGGGTGGCAATATGAATATAACGAGTATTGCTCAGTCCTCCATTTTTCACAAAAGCTTCGTTGGCTTTCAAGTGGGTGTGTACTTCGCCTGCTTTATTGTATTTGTCAAATTCCTTTAATATGTCTTTTACTTCTTCTTCGGTCGCCTTAAGCGGTGATACATATTCGCCGCTCAGCAATACACCACGGGTAACACTGGAAGTATCAGACACTGCCGAATCCATTAATTTGAGGGTGGCTTTGGTTTTGATGCTCATCCCAGCCACTTTCTTGTCGTCAAACACGGGAGCCAATGCTACATACTCTCGTTTAGGCTTGTTTTTTTTCTGGTCATTTTTATGCTGCAAAAATGTTTGATAAAGTAAATTTGCCGAAAAAGCATAGCTTACCTGATACTTCTTAATGAGGTAAGGTAATTCCTGAAAACTTTTACCTGCATAGTTTTTATCTGTAATAAGTGCTTCAAACGGGATAGTTGACAGCTCACCATCGGGTATAATAATCAGGTGCTTTAAATAAGTCGGCAGTTTACCCGGGAAAAGCTGTTTATACAGCTTATAGGCATACTTGGCGTAAAAGTTTTTACGTCGGTATAAGATCCCTTTGCGTACTCCTATCACATACTTGTCAAAACGGTACTCTTTATTGGCTGAGTTTACCAACAAGTCGTTTTTGGTTACTACCACCATAAATATCTTTTCGGGGGTAGTAAAATAAGAAACAATGGCAGTAGAATCATCCAGCAACTGACGAATAGAGTCGATGGGGGCTACGCCCAGATTATGCTTTAGTTCGTAGTATTTAGGAAAGTGGGTCTCAAAATATTTGATAATGTCATCGTACTCACGATGAGCATTAAACAGTTTTTGCCTGTACATTAGCTCTGTTACGCTGTCGGGTTTGGCGGCAATCTCGAGTTTAAGCTCCGCAATCTTTTTACTCAGCGAATCTTCTATTGCCAACAAAGAGTCAGGGATACCACCAAATGCCTTTGCCTTGGAGTGCACCAATGACTGCGACAAAACGGCTCCTTTGTTTTTTTCTGAAAAATAAAACATATCTTTCAGGAATGACTTTTTAGTTTTGGTAATATCAAGCCCTTTACCTAATTGGTCTATGTTGTATTTATCTGTAAACTTATATAGGTTATAACTGGCACTTACGGCCGCTTTGTACAATTTAGCGGCGTCTTTTCCCAAGGCTATTTTATCTTTTTCAGAAGTGTGAGTCTGCCTGATTTTTTCTACCAGCGTATCGCACAAATAGTAAGTATCCAGCGCGATTTTCAAACCTTTCAAGTCAGCATTGCCATCTTTTTCAAAACCTGCCTGAAGAATTTTCGCTTTGAGTTTAAGAAAGTGAAACAAGTCATTTTCTACGTAGTAGTTTCGCAATGGCGGATTCACGTAAATATTTTCATCATTAAAATCGGTAATGCTTGCTGTCAACGCACGTTGTAGGTATTCCAAAGCTGTTTCTCGCCTTCCCTGCTCGTTATAAGTTTGCGAAATATTATAAAAAGCATTCGCTACATTGGGGTGTTTGTTTCCATACAGGATACGGTCACTATCAAGCGATTTCTGAAAATTACTCCGAGCGGTTACATACTCAGTTTTGCCATAATAGTAAATTGCTGCAATGTTGTTATAAGCGTTTGACGAGCTCTTATTATACTCTCCTCGCAGGTCATAGTTGATGTCTAACACCTTGTTATAATAGTCAAGGGCAAGCCCATAATCGTTGCGTAAAAAAGCTAGATTTGCCAAGCCCAAATAACACTCTACTACTACTGGATGGTAGTCGCCTATAGAGTATTGAAAAATAGTCAAGGCTTTATTATAGTACTCTCTTGACTTATCAAACTCATCTTGTTGCTTGTATACATCGCCCATGCCTAAATAGCAATAGGCAGGTTTTGGGTTATTTTTTTCCGTGATTTTCTGATAAATAATCAATGACTGGCTATAGTATTCCAGAGATTTTTCAAGGCTACGTTTGTCGCGGTAGATGTTGGCAATACTTACGTAAATATCTGCCACTAATATACTTTCCTCGCCAAAAGTTGCCTTTGCTATACCCAATGCAAGGTCGCAGTTTTTTTGGGCAAGCGAGTAACTTCCCTGATTTGTATAAAAAATGCCCAGATTGAGCAATGCCTGTGCTACCACTGAGTGTCTCTCTCCAAATACTGTTTTGCTTAGTTTCAAACCTTTTTTAAAATTCTCCAGGGCAAGTTTATATTGGTCTTTCAGGAAATGTACCCGTCCTAGTCCTAAATTGGCCAATGTAGCAAGTCGGTTAGCACGCGCCAGGTTCTTGGTCAAGGCTTGCTTAAAACGGTCAATGGCAAGGTCATAATCTCCATTTTCGGTACGAATATACCCCAGATTCAATAAGGCTTCAAGCGTTACTTCTGGGTATTTATATTTTTCAGCATCTTTCAATAGCTTTTTGCCCAGCTTTAGCGCCCGGCTCAACTGATAACTTCTCCATAGGCTTTCTACTAGTTTTGTTTGCACCTGCAGTGCCCGCTTAAGTTGGTTTGCCCGCCTAAAGTTAAACGATGATTTTTCAAGGTATAGGGCAGCACTGTCAGGCTTTCCCATAAACAAGAGTTTTTGCCCGGTAGCCAGTAACTTATTCGCCGCAGTAGTGTCAGACAAGTTACGAGACGATTGAGCCACAGTCATTGCTTGGACCATTATACAAAGTATACTTACAAATAGCAGTGGTTTTAAAAACTTCATAGGTTTGTTTGTGTCTGATTAATTTTGGGGGACAAAATAAAGTAATATACTCCAACCCCACAAGTGGCTGCATATACCCCAATGGCATGTTCCCCAGTGATACGTTTGACAAGTCATGCATTGAAAGTTGCTTTCACATAAAAACTTGGCTGACGAAGAATAAGATAAGTACTGATTTAGTAAATGAAGGATGAGCTGCAATATTAATAAAACCGAGCTCTGATATTCATAGAAGTGTCTACCAAAATTACTCCTAAAATTGCTCAAAGTTGTTTTTTTTTGACAGACCTTCCATAATTATCGATGGGCAGGCAATAACTATGGTTTAATACCAAAATACGAAAAACCACCTAAAAGCTGTTATTAAGGGTCAAAAGGCGATTGAATCTACAAAAGTCAAAAGCAGTAGTATGCCAACTACGATAATTAGCCTCATTATAATGACCATAACGAGATAAATTTTCAAAATTATGGCAACCACAAAGCCAAAGTAATGAATAAATGAATCATAAAATTGTGTTGCCACTTATGAATTTCGGGCATTTTATCCAATATTTGCGTGGTGAGTATTTTTATACTCAATGAGTGGAAGTGTTTTTGGGTGTCGTAAACACAAAAATGGCTTCCACTCTTTTTATTTAAAAGGTAATCTAAAACTCCTCAGAGTATTGCATGAAAAGACTTATTTTTTTACCCATATTATCAATTTTATTTTTAAGCTTCACTGTCAGTGCTCAGGAGGAACTTGATAAAGAGGAAGGTACCCTGAAGAAATTTGTTGAGATCTTCACTATACATCCAAACAAGAAAGCTGCAGCGGCAGACTCCAGTTTATATCCTTCCAAGATTATACTGGCACCCATCATCAATTACAGCCCTGAAACAAGCTGGGGTTTTGGTGTTGGCGCTAAGTATTTGTTTAAAATGAGGGGTAGCGGAGATGAGACTAGAACTTCCAATATGCCGCTTTCTGCCATGTATACTTTAGAAAACCAGTTTATTTTATTCTCTGGCTTTGAAATATTTACCAACAGAGAAGAGTGGATGATATATGGTAATTTTATTTACCAGGATTTTCCTCGTTTATATTACGGAATTGGCAGGAATACACCCACAGAGAATGAAGAACATTTTAATTTTAACCAGGTATTGTTTGAACCATTGTTATTGAAACGAATATTCACCAAGCACCTATTCATAGGTGGTGGTATCAGGTATAACAGAGTTTACAACGTGAAACCAAAGGAAAACGGAATACTTGATGAACAGATATTCCCTGGCTCCAGTGGAGCTACCAATATAGGCCTGGAGCTTGCTGCTGTATATGACAGCAGGGATAATATTCTTAATGCTACCAAAGGTTGGTTTATGGAACTAACTCATGGTATTTATGGTAAGTCGCTGGGTGGAGAGCATCGGTTTAATCTTACCAGGCTGGACCTGAAGCATTACATCAAGCCGTTCAAGAATGATGATGTACTGGCATTCCAGTTCAAGGCACATATCAGTCATGGAGATGTACCCTTTAATGAACTGGCACTTTTTGGAAGCCAAGAGATCATGAGAGGATATTATGAAGGCCGATTTATAGAGAGGCACCTGCTGGCGGCACAAGTAGAGTACAGGAAAAAACTAATTGGACGTCTGGGTGGGGTGGTTTTTATTGGTTTTGGAGATGTTGCCAACAGATTCCACGACTTTAGTATCAAGAATCTGAGGTTCTCTGCCGGACTAGGATTGAGGTTCTTATTAGAAAAAAGAGAAAGGCTGAATATACGCCTGGACTGGGGATTTGGCAAAAAGACCAATAATTATTACTTGAATATTGCCGAAGCATTTTAATAGCATCTATCGTTGAAAAACGGAATGGCTATGAGTCTTGCATTTTATTTGATACTCATCACGTTACAAGTTATGCCCATATTTAACCACTGATGAGAAAAGCCACATAGCTGCAATATTCATAAAACCGAGCGCTGATATTTATAGAAGTATTTACCAAAGTTACTCAAAGTTGTTTTTTTGACAGACCTTCCATAATTATCGGTGGGCAGACAGTAACTATGGTGTAACACCAAAAGCCACCCAAAGACGGTTACTGGGGTGGCTTTTGAAATATTTGTCCAAAATGGGGATAATTAATACACTTTTTTTGCTTTCCGGGGTTTGTATTCATTTTGAGAAATATTACGCAACACCTGACACCACTCATAAGCTGAGGGGCGTAGTTCGGGGTTGTAATGTCCTCCGTCAAAGCAACGGATAAACAACCGTTGTAATAGTTTGGGTAACACCTCAAAGTGGATATGAGGCTCAGGAATCACATCGAAATATTGTACTCTGATCCCCTGTGGAAATAACCCAGCTTCTATTTTTTGCTCATTCGACACCATGTTATGGTAAGGATCACGGCAAGTGCCCGTAAACGGGTGTAAGCCAAACATAAGTTTATAAAAAATAACCCCTAAAGAGAAACGGTCCCAGTTTTCGGGAATAAGGTCTGATTTGAAGTTCAATTGCTTGGCTTCTCCAGGGCTATACTCTGGAGTCAATTTCTCCGCATTAAACAACAAGGCACCATTGTCAATAATTTGTACCGAATCCAGGTCAATGATAGATACTCGACCATCTTGAGTAATTCTGATATTTTCGGGCTTTATATCTACAAATACCACATGTTTAGAGCGGTGCACCTGGCTGAAAGCCGCTGCAATATTGAAACACAACATGGCGCGATTGTACAAACCTGCCGAAGTACCCCGGTCAAACTTATTATGCCAACTATCGTCTAGCTTTGAAGAAGGTTTCAAAGAACACAACGAGGTAAGGTCTGCTTCTCCTAAGGCTCTCTTCATTATAAAACCAATAAAATTATTGGCTTCGTCAAACAAAGGCTCTTCAGGGTAAATGACTGAATAACTGTCTTGAAGCTCAGGACGATGCTGAATTAAATAATCTATTTTTCTTGCCCTTCTGTCAGAACGTTCTCGTTCGTGGTAAATCTTGGCCACATGGTTATCATATTGGCTATTATTCAAAATTGCGTGGACACTTCCTTCACCTCCACTTCCTAAGTGAGCGGTTTTTAGCTCAACAGTTTGACCTTGTCTATTGAGCACTTTTGAGGGTAGTTGGTACATAAATTTCCGGGTTAAAAATGGTTTTGCCATAAAGCATCACAAGCACTTTATGCACAAAAATATGATCACTTGATAAAGACGAGAGATAATTGTGAATTGTTTTAGTCACAGTCAGCTACACATCTATTTATATTATCGATAATATAGGTCTTATGGTTACGTGTAACCCTGGCTTTTCCATCTTTAAATACGGTCACTTTCTCATAACTAAACGGAATTACCAACTTACCCGAAGGGTTAATATATCCCCACAAATGGGTAGTGGTATCTTTTACTCCTGCCAAATCATTCCTAAACTCGGTAACATCCCAATAAGCTGGCAAAATCATTCCTTTGCCTTCGGCATTGATATACCCCCACTTTTCTGTGGCGGCTAATTTTACAGGCAACAATCCCTCAGCGTAAGCACCCACCGCCGATACTCCTGTAAGCTCAATACTTTTAAATCTACCTTCAAAATGCAAAATATAGTATTTGTTGTTGTATTGAACAATGGCTATTCTATCGGTTACTTTTTCGGCAAAATCATATTTAAAAGGTGTAAGTTCCTGCCCAGTATTTTTTACGTAGCCATATTTACCCGCTTTTTTTACTACCGCTACTTTTTCGTTAAACCCTCCTACCCAGTCATACTTTGCCGACAACACCTTGCCCGAAGTATCTACCAACTCATACTTGCCATTTTTATACCCCCAGGTCACACCGTCTTCCAAGGGCCCTAATTGGCTGTATTTTTCGCGTAATTTAAACAACTTGCTTTGGTCGCCCGATAGCGAGCTACCCGTAGTTACGTAGTCATCGCCTCCTATTCCCTCGTTTTTGAGGTAATACATGAACATAAAAACCATCCATACTACGCCTACTCCTAAAGCCACCCATACAGTCGTAGACTTTAATATATCGGTTTTAGATACCTCTACTGAAGAGTTGCGGTAGTAGTTATGCGGTGCCTGATGCGTATGCTGCCCTGGTGTATTTTTATATATGGTACGTTTAGGTGGGTTACGATATACTTCTAGCTGATAGTCATAAGCAGCTCGTCTGCTATCGTCTGCAAGTGTATGGTAGGCCTGTTGTATTTCTTTAAACACATCCTCAGCATACAGGTGTGTTCCTCCGTACATGTCGGGGTGGTATTTTTTTGACAACTGACGGTATGCCTTTTTTATTTCATCAAAATTTGCGGTAGGTTTTACACCTAGCCTCTGATAATAGTCTTTCATTTGTATGCATTAGTTCTGCCTGCACCACTTGTTTACTTTTGCGAAAAGCACCCGGCAAGACACTTTCCTTTTTTATTAATGGTTTGATGCACGTTATTGTATGTCACATCAGCTACCCCACTTTGCCCAAAACTGTTCACATCATCGTAAATAAATGGAATGACCACTTCGCCTTTCTTATTGATAAACCCCCACTTATAGTCATAGCCATTGTGCCATTGTACTGCAGCAAGTCCTTCATTAAACAAGTATACTTTGTGATATTTCAGGCTTACTACTTCATTGCCTTGCAGGTCTATAAACCCCCACTTACCATTGAGGTAACACTTTGCCAGTCCGTTTTTAAACTCATCTACATAGTCATAGCTAAGTTTGACTACTTCTTTCCCCTTTCGGTTAATAATACTATATTGATGATTTTGCATGACGAAAGCCCTTCCCTCAGAGAAATCTTCGACAACATCGTATTGAATAGGGGTAATCTCTTTGCCTTTGCTATTGATAAACCCATACTTGTTGTTGCGTTTTACTGGTGCTATCCCCTCCTTGAAATACCCATGCCAATCATACACCGCCTTGATTACTACCTGGCCGGCAGTATCTATTACTCCAAACTTATTGTTATCGAGCACCCAGGATAATCCGTTTCTGAAACCGTCAATATAATCATGGTCTTGAATAAAGTCATATATCAGCATTCGGTCATCTTTCAGATCAGGCAACTTGGCTCTTGCTGCCAACCTTTTTTGCTCGGCTTGATAAATAAATATTATCAACAGACCGATAGCCAAAAAACCACCTAAAAATACAGGAAAAATACCCTTAGCACCTCGTTGCGACTTTACAATTTTCACATTGGAACGCCTGTTACTACGGTATTGCTTACGGCTTTTGGTAGTTTGATAGGGTGATTGGGCTGTAGCAGTATAAGAAGCTTGGTTGGCAACATACTGTTTTGCCAGTTCTACCTGGTAGTCGTAGTATGCTTTTTTGGTAGGGTCAGAAAGCACCTCATAAGCCTCGCTCACCTCTTTAAAAACTTCTTCAGCATATTCATTACCCCCTTGATGCATATCTGGATGGTACTTCTTAGATAGTTTCCTATATGCTTTTTTTATCTCTTCGGTGGTAGCTGTTTTCGAAACCTGAAGCTTTTCATAATAGTTTTTCATAGCAGCTTTATAACCAATGTAAATACTGGTGTAGTTTAACAACAGAACAACGGCATACATCCTGCTTTGCTAATTTGTTACCCAAACAACTCAATTGTTTGCTAATGCATACAAATAAACAAAGACCTAGTGGAGCTTTTTTCTATGTAAAACTACAAAAATAACCTGATCCATTTGACTAAACTCTTACCGCCAGGCTTCTTGAAAAAATAGTTCCGTAGCTTTGGCTACGCAAAGATTTTTTCAATCGCCTGACAATAAGATATTGCACCAAATTTGGATTACTTTATTTTTTCCGTTTTACTATTTAAGGCGTTTGGCTCTGCCCAGTACTTTTCCTAGCCTGTTGATAATATAAGTTTCGCCTTTGATTTTTACCTTAGTAGTGGCACGTCCGGCAAAATCATCTGCCCAATCAAACCATAACTTTATGGCCTCTTTGCCTTGTTGGTTGATAAATCCATACTTCCCTTGACGCTCTACTCTGGCCAAACCTTTGGCAGGGAGGTCAAAATTCCATACACCATCGTAATACAAGGGCACCAACAACTTGCCCTGTTGATTAATCATGGCCATTTTTTGACGTATACTTACCCTAGCAAAACCATAACGAAACGCCCAACCTTCGTCATACACCAAAGGAATCGTCACCTTTCCGTCTGCATTGACATACCCAGTTTTTGTTCTTAATACAATAGAAGCTAATCCTTCGCTAAAGTTACCTATCCAATCGTAGTCATCAGGCAATAAAACTTTACCTTTGCTATCTACCAACCCATACTTTTGGCTTTGCCGATGAAGTACTCTGTGGCTTGAATAAGTTGTTTTTTTGCTTTCTACTGTACTATTTAACGGGGTGACCACCAATGGAGAAACCAAGGTAGTTTGTTTGAACAAATTACTGGCAGATACAAAGCGTACCAACGCCATTAATATCATAAAAGCTGTAATGTTTACTGCAATCAGCTTGGCCACATCACGGTGGGCTTTGCTGGGTTTGGAGGGTACATCCACGGGGTGGGCTTGCGCGGCGCTTGCCAACTTGCCAGCCACTACTATAACTTGTTTTTTTATTTTGGGTTTGCCCAAAACTTTTAACTCTTTTTCAAGGGTTTGTTGCCAGCATAGTGCGTCGGGGCGCTGTGATGGGGTAACACTAAAGCTGGTTTCCAGTAACTGTTGCACAGACGATGGCAATTGACCAAAAGCCTGGTGAGGCTCAGGAATGATGTCAAAATGTTGTGCCTGGTCCCCCAAAGGCAACAAGTTGGCTTGAATTTTTTGTTCATTCGACACCAAATCTTCGTAAGGAGGTAAGCAAGTGCCTGTGTAAGGGTGTAAACCCAGTAATACCTTATAAAAAATCACCCCTAGTGAAAAATGGTCCCAGTGTACTGGTACAATCTCATGTTTAAAGTGAATTTGTTTGACCTCTTGTGGAGCATATTCGGGGGTGATTTTCTCGGTGGCAAACAACAAAGCTTGATCCTGAGTAACTTGAATAGAGTCAACATCTATGACAAACACATCGCCCTGGAGATTTACCTTGATATTTTCGGGCTTCAGGTCAGCAAATACATATTGTCCGGTTTGGTGTAAGCTGGCAACTACCTCGGCCAGGTTTTTACAAATTAATAAACGAAAATATAAATTATAAGGCACTCTGGCGTATTTATTATACCAGGCTTCGGGGGCATTGTGGGGCAGGCTTAAACTACAAAGGGAGGTTAAATGATAAGGGGCATTTACTCTAGGCATCAAAAAGCCCACAAAATCTCCCTCCTCGTTATATAAACATTCTTTAGGTAAAATAACTGCTGAAGAAATATTGCTACTTGCTTGGGCAGTAATCAAGTGCTTGATTTTAGACGCCCGGTGTTTGTGTTGTTCATGACGATGGTACACCTTAGCTACGTAGTTTTTGAAAGCAGTAGGCGCTACTACTTCATATACATTTCCTTCTGCCCCACTACCCAAGGGTTGCCCATTCAGCAACATACATTGTTCTGTTGTGTATAACTTCATATTGTGTCTCTTAACAGAAAGGCAGCGCCATTTTACTTCATCCAACCGCTTCTTTACATACCTATTTTAGTCGCTTTCCTTCTTTATTTATATAATATTTCTTTTTGCCTGTGCGTACTTGTGCCCACCCTTTCTTAAAAGAGCGTACATCATCATAACGGTAAGGAATCATCAGTTTGCCCTGCTCATCAATAAATCCCCACTTACCATTTTTTCTGACAGCGGCCACTCCCTCTTCATAAGCTCTAAAATCATCATATTTATCACCTTGTCGACTAATAAAATGAGGATTTTCATCGCCCAGACTTACCATAGCAAAACCATCAATAAAACTGTTGGCTTGTTTATATTTAAATGGAATGACTACTTTGCCACGCTGGTTTACATACCCCCACTTGCCCCCTTTGCGTACAGCAGCAAGTCCTCCATGAAAGCTTTGGGTATCTTCATACTGTGCAGGGACTACTTCTTGTCCTTTTTTGTTTACAAAGCCGTACCTTGCTACTGTTTTATCGTTGATATTTTTTACCAGCATTACTTTTGCCAGTCCTTCGCTAAACTCCCAGGCATCATCATATTTTTCAGGAATCACCACTTTGCCAGCCTTTTCTATATAGCCTGCTTTATTGTTGTTAAACACCCTTACTACTCCTTCTTTAAATTTTCCTACCCACTCATACTTAGGAGGAATTATCTCTTTGCCGTTTTCATCTACAAAGCCATACTTCCCGTTCTTTTCGGCGCGTGCATAACCTTCGTGAAAATACCCTACCGAAGAATATTGCTTTAGCCTGCGTATCCGTTCTTTTTCTTCTTCGCTCACCTTTTTCTTGGCAACCGTTGGTCGCTTGGTTTCAGGTATGTTTACCTGAGTAATTAAGGCAATCAAAGCCGCCAAAATAAACCCCGTAACCACTACGCTTTTCAATATGTCTTCGTACTTGCCTTTTTGTGGTTCTTGGTCGTCTGCATCGCGGGTAAACTTTATTTTGCGCCCAAAACCGCCCTTACTTTTCTCATCAAATTGCTGAGTCATGATCTTTTTTGAGTTTTAAACAGTTCATATTTTGTCTACTGACTGACAATATAAGAACAATCAACTAAACCTTTAATTATGTTGTTGTATTTATTAGTTATAGTTACTTAGTAATTAATAATGATCAATCAATTGCCAGATTGGTAACAGTTGCTACTGATTTGCTGATCATTTGATAGAATGGTATAGCTTGAGTAACCGCTTAGTCTGTTGTTTCATTTCCTGGCGTGACTTGTACCTAAATGGGGCAAGCTCTACTCCTTCATGATCATACAAGCCAAATTTAGTTCCTTTTTGCAACTCTATCACACCTGTTTTGCTATTATACCATACATTGTCATAAATGATAGGTAATACTCGTTCGCCATTCCGATTAATCAAACCAAACTTATTGCCTTGCCCTACTTTGAGTAGGCGTTTGCCAGTGGGCAGGGTGGTTCCCTCTATGTAGTCATACTCAAACGGTACTACCTGCCGTCCTTGTAAACTGATAAAGCCATATTTTCCTCGTTTCTTTACTTTTGCCGTTCCGTCTGCAAAGTCATAAGCTTCTTCAAACGTTTCGTTGATTGCCCATTTATCCCAGCGATCTACATATATATAACTGTCTTTGCTATATTTTTGCCAAGCAACACCATCGTGAAAGGTACCCATAGTAAGCATCCGTTCTGACGCGGGTGCATCGCTTGAGTTAAACGACAAACTACTATTGGCTATCCCAAATATAATTCCTGCACCTACTAAAATACTTACCATGCCCACCAAGCGTATGTTTTTATTAAGCTTTACCTGTAATGTTTGCCAAGCACTATTTACTACCTGAGGCGATGGAGACGACAAAACGCCAGCTTGCACATTTGAATGAGCACTTGACAATGGTTGCAGCTCCCAGTTTTGTACAGTATGGG
The DNA here is from genome assembly GCF_000169175.1 of Microscilla marina ATCC 23134. NCBI lineage: Bacteria > Pseudomonadati > Bacteroidota > Cytophagia > Cytophagales > Microscillaceae > Microscilla > Microscilla marina. The sequence goes on along the minus strand of NZ_AAWS01000020.1, from coordinate 108,137 downwards.
TTGATTTAAACTCAAAAGCCTTGGTTTGAGTCAACACTTCCATCCACTCATGCATCGTGGGGCGTTTGTCGGGTTGTTGGTGTCCCTCTTCAAATGCACGTAAAAACAATTGTTGTAGTTTACGTGAAATAAGCTTGAAGTTTTGATGGGGCGTAGGTATTACCTTAAAATGCTTTTTTTGCCTCCCGTGTACAAACAAGCCTTTAGCTATTTTTTGTTCGTTGGTCACATGTTGATCAAAAGGTGGTTGGCAGCTTCCAGTATAGGGGTGCAGTCCAAACAAGATTTTATAAAATACCACTGCCAATGAAAACCTGTCCCAGTGCTGGGGCACATATTCTTTCTTAAAGTCCAGCTGGGCAATTTCGGCTGGACTGTATTCGTGCGTCAGTTTTTGCGCTGCAAACAGCAACTGATTGTTTTCAGCTATTTGAATAGAATCTATGTCTATCAAAGACACAGTGCCATCATAAGTAAGCTTTATATTTTCAGGTTTAATGTCAACAAAGACAAACTTACCAGACTGGTGCAATTGGGCAAATGCCTGGGCAATATTATAACATACTTTTAGCCGATTTCCTACCCCCTGGGCAGTGTAACGATGGTATTTTTTATGCCAACTGGCATTCAGTTTTGCCGATGGTGTAAGACTACACAATGACGTGATGTCCACTTGATCGATGGTTTGTTTCATCAAAAAACCCACAAACTCACCTGCTTGGTTATACAGAGGCTGTTCGGGAAAAATGGCGCTATTGGTCACCTCCAGCTGAGGAGCGTGCTCAATCAGGTACTTGATTTTAGGCTCACGTAAGTCAGTACGTTCTTGTGGGTGGTATATTTTGGCCACAAAGTTACCGTTGAGCCGGGCATTGCGGGTTTTGTATACCACTCCCTCCCCTCCTTGCCCCAATGGAGGGTTTTCAAGCAAAATAGGTATTTGATCAGATGTATATACAGTCAACTTTTTCATAGTGTAACAACGTTGGTCAGGCATTAAATTACCATTGCTTTAGTGCTTAGGCGGAATATAATTGCGTACATGCCCACCTGCTTTATTAATATAATGTTTTTTTAGTTTATCACCTACTAATGCTACGCCTGTTTCGTCAAAGTTATGCGCATAAATATACTTCAGTGAGATGATTTCGTGGCCATTTTCATCAATAAACCCTATCAGGTCTCCCGTTCTGACCACGGCTCTCCCGTAATAAAAGTCGCCAATATAGTCATACTTATGGGTCACTGGCTTGCCATCACGATCGATCAGGAGGTACTTTCTACCCTTAGGGGTAATTATTTCTATTTGTGCTTTGCCATTGAAAAAAAATGCGGCACCATCATATTGTAAAGGAATGACGACCTTGCCTTGCTCATCTATAAATCCATACTTCCCATTTTTTGCTACACAGGCAACTCCTTCTTTAAAATCGTCGGCATAGTCGTATTGCAAAGGAATGACTACTTCATTTTTGCTGTTCAAAAAACCGTACTTACCATAATTGAGCACCAAACGACGCCCTTCAACTATAGGGTGGGCTACCTGATAATCGCCCGGAAAGTACTGCTTGTAATATTCATAATCGGCAGCATACACAGGTGCTTCACCTGCAATGTTTTTGAATATGATACTCAGAAAAAAGAGCAACATGACTGCGGCACTGAAAAAGCCCCACAATGCCACCCTTGATTCTTTGACTGCCTGCACTGGGGTAGTAGCATTGTTTGGCTCAACCTTGGTGAGTACTTGCGGCGCCACACGCACCATACCTGCATACTCGTGGTGGGCTACCTGCCCAAAGGCTTGCTCCCACTCTGTAGCCTGAGGACGTGCATCGGGTTTTTGGTGCCCCTCTTCAAAACAACGATAAAAAAGTGCTCGCAGTTCTTCGGGCATTTTGTTAAAACTTTGATGAGGGTGAGGTATGATAGAAAAATATTCTTTTTGGGCACCATGTGGAAACAACCCCTCAGCTATTTTTTGGGCATTGGTGGTAAGTTCATCATAGGGTGGGTAACAACTGCCCGTGTAGGGGTGTAAACCCAACAATAATTTATAAAAAATAACTCCCAGCGCAAACCTATCCCAGGTTTGGGGAATAAAATCTTGTTTAAAATGAAGGTCTTGATATTCAGGAGGGCAATATTCTGGGGTAAGTTTGTTTGCCGGAAAAAGTACTTCGTTTTTGTTAACCACCTGCACCGAGTCAATATCAATCAATGATACCTCACCCTGAAATGATACGTGGATATTTTCGGGTTTTACATCTACCAACACCAACTCTTCGGTTTGATGAATCTGAGCAAATACCTGGGCTATTTTCTGGCATAACTGGGCAAAATCAGCTACTCCTGCCCCCTCATAACGGTCATACTTTTGATGCCACTGACTGGGCAAACCTGCAAATAATTTTAACGAACAAAGGCTTGATAAGTCGGTATCGCCAGGGGCTTCACGCATCAAAAAACCCACAAAATCGCCTTGCGCATTATACAATGTTTCCTCTGGAAAAATAGCCGAACAATTGGGTGAGAGTTGCGTCTGGAACCTTATGAGGTGGCGAATTTTGGCTTCACGGGTAGGTTTGCCTTGTTGTTGATTGGTCGCTTCTCTTTCTAACTCTTTGGTATGGTATATTTTAGCCACTAGGGGCACTTCATTGTCATCCACCACTACACTGTATACGTTGCCCTCGCCCCCTATGCCTTTTGGGGTAACCTGTAGCAGTACAGGTTTTTGTTTGCTTGTAAAAAACTGTTGATTCATTAGGTTGGGTTTCTTTACTTATGCTGTATTTGGCTATCACTGAGTTATTGATTTTATTGCCATTACAATGTTTTGTTAAAACAGTAAAAACAAGGGGAATGTTACAGGATTGTTGTTAATTATTTAGCCCAGTTACTTACTCTACCTACTATTTTTCAACTTGATTTATGTCCCCACAAATCAAACCACCCACAGACCCAAAGAACAACTTATTTTAGAGTTTCGATCGGTTAAGGCCAACTACTTATACTTGATGGCACTCGTTTAACAATCTGACACTGTCGTAAAAAAAGAATTGACTCTATTATAACATTATATTATGTTAAATATAAATATTTACCCACTAAAACACCACAACCCTGACGTTTGAAAAATGTCAGGGTTGTTGCCATGAACTCAGCAAGAGCTCAATATAATAATAGCACAGCCAGCAAAACGTTCACTTTGCTATTAGCCAGCAAAGTTTTGAACTTCCTCTTGTTCACCACCCACAATATTCTGCACTTCCTCTTGCTCTCCACCTATAATTGTAAATCCACCTTTTAGTGCTTTTTGCTGCTGTTTTGTAATAATAATTGCCTGAAATTTTTCAACTAAATTCATATCGTTTTGTATTTAGGTTAATAAAATATACTACAAAAGTAGCCCTGCAAAATAACATCCTCTACCAATCATTATGCGTTTTTGGAATAAGCTTATGCTATTTTGTTCAAATTACTTAACCAATTATCAATTTATCCTACTATTTTCCCGCTCTCTCTAACCCGTTTTCATACCTTTTCCGTTCCTTTGCAACATATCAAACATTAAATGGCATTTGGGTGTCAACCCAAATATTTTCTCCTAAATTAAATATGCGTAAAATCAAAAAACAAGACTGGGTATTAAACAAAGCTGAAATGGCACAAATAACAGGTGGAAAACATACTTCATCTATTGGAGGATCAACTGAGCCATTGTACATCATCGATGGTGTGCCTACAGATGGCAACCTCTCTGCTTTCACCAATCAAAGCCGTAAGTTAAGCATAAGAACGGGGTCGGGACAGCCAGGAGCTAGTTCTTCAATATAAGCACAACATTGCCTAAAAAAAGCCTTGCTTGATACTGACCAGGCAAGGCTTTTTGTGTGATTTATAATGTAGACCTATTTATGACGTTCCGTTTGGAAAATAAGCTCCAATAATCATTGTTTTATCATCGGGTTCGTTCTTGATCTTTTCGTTACCCTCACGCAAAAACTTGTTCCATTTGCCCTTGATCTCATCATCGGTCATACGGCTTTGCTTCATTTGCACCAAACCATTCACTACCGGATTGAAAAACTTTTGATAAGGGCGGTTAGGATCATAATACTTCTCCTCTTTTTCGTCCCATACGCTGCACTCAAACGAATGCATTTCGAGTCCATCAGACATGAGCGTAAACGCAAATGGTTTTTCATTAATTACCTTGCTTTCTACAAACTTGTCTACCTCTTTGTCTGCCCAAATGTCCGAAGTCAAAAAAATTGTTTCATTGGCATACTCTCCCTTCCAGGGAGTAAACAAAGGTTTCCATTCACCTTCTGAGTTACTATAGCCTCCTCTGCCATCGCCTATGTGAGTACACAAAATGCCCAGTGGCGAAAAAATAGCTACCATAATGGTAGAGGCCAGCTGTCCCAACTCTTTTTTGGTTTGCTCAGCTTCTTTTGCCAGCATATTCCTGAGTTGCTTTAGGTTGGTTTTTGCCAACTTATGCCATTTGGCTTGTTCGGGCAGTTTTTTACTTGTCGTCCACTTATTTTCGGTGACTATTTTTTTAAACAAGCTCATCCCTTCTTTTACTACAAATTGAGATCCTTGATGAGAATAATCTGCCGAGCCAGCACCATCGGCTACAATTGCAATGCCCCATCCATTCTCCATTTCTTCGTACAAGTGGCTGTCCTGACAAGGAATATTATTTTTTACGTGGTTTAGCCCCATGACCGAATCACCTACGACCACCCAGAGTTTTTGTTTTTTTTTTGCCATTCGTATGTAAAAATTTGTCTTTTCCTGTAGTTAACTTCTGTACCGCAATTTTGAGGTAATTACCATATTTGTCTTTCAGTTTCCAAAACTTTCGCCTCAAAATATCAGCAGTACAGCTGACACTCGCCTGAAACAGCACTTTTTTGGGGTAACTATTATCGGTTACTTCCAAAGTGAACGTATCATTTTTTACCAGTGCCAATGTATCTTTTTCGTTTTTATCAAACCGGAGTTTTTTTTGGTAAATGTATCGCCTTGTTTGATAAAGCTTATACCTTTGAATACGCACTGTTAACTGTACAGTACGCGTTTTTAAGGATTTCGTTATCGTGCCTTTTTTACGCATTTTCAAAAATACCGGACGTATTTTTAAGTATTGCATGGGGGGTAATGTAAGAGCGCAGGTTTGCTCCTTATACATTACCCTGCTTGATTGTTGCTGGGGGTATCCAGTATAAAACACGGTGCTTCTAAGTCCAGTTAAAAATGCGCCTACTACCAACTGAACCTCTAACTTATCTGTATATTTTGCCAATGCAGCATAAGGCAAAAAAGAATCTCGCAGCCATACCTTGTTTTGCCAATCCACCAATTGCTTCACCCGAAACCGCTGATGCCCCCATACCCTTTGTAAATTGTTTACTTTTCCCAAAAGTTGCAGTCTCAAAAAGTTATGCCTTAAGTTTTTGGTATAAAATGAAGGTACTTGAAAATTTACTCCAAACGATATACCACTTGCGCTATATTTACGCACAGGCAACAGTGATACATGCCCTTTTAAATCATAGCCATCTTCGCGTCTGTATTTTGTTTTTACCCAAAAACTTGTAAGCAAACACGCCTCTGCTACATGTACCAACTGAAAACCAATATTTGGTTTCCAATAGGGCAACTCGTGGTAAGGAATAAATAAGGCAAGGTTTAAGGTATCAGAAGTAAAGTTAAGCATCAGGTCATTTACTAACTTTCCCTGCGCTATTCTGTAAATTAACAATGGCTGTGGGCGACGTTTTTGCATCAATGCTTTTATATACCCTTTGCCTTGGTTTATGCCTGGTGGCAATAGGTATTTTACTAACACCTTTACTCCTGATACACCCTGAATATTTTCTTTATTATAAGTGGTTACCCATAGCCTTGGTACTCCAGTTTGTGCAGGGGTGAGCAAATGTTGGTGCAGTACCATAGTTATGGTGGTGTATGCGTCTAACCGAATGGTTTGAGTTTGTTGGGTATCCAACGAATCATCGGCAATACTAAAAGTATGGTGCTGTTCTATAAATGGGCTTTGAGAAGAAGAAAAACGGAGATGAATGACGTGTTGAGAGGCAGCATTGAATACTAAGTCTTTGAAATGCCGACTTGTTTGATTACTTAGTTTTTGTTTACCCAAAAGCCCGATACATTGTGTATCATTATATTGTTCAACAAAAATAGTCCATTTATTTTTTGTGGCACTATTTGCCGTTTTTTGCTGCGACTTAGGGTATACTTTTAAAGTACAACGATAGGTATTTTGGGCTTGCACACTTGTCCAATTACCCCATCCTAACATCACTATGTAATAAAAAACATAATGAGTGAAACGGGAAATTTGCACACCTGAAATATAATACAAATGCCTCTGCATATTTTAAACTAAGAAATGGAAGATTTTGTGAGGTGTATGAATACTTGTGCCCGGCAAGCTCGCCAAATACTTTTGTGCGATTTTAGCAAGTTTTTATTTTAACAGATATAAATAAGCTTCCGAAGTTTACCTCCGGAAGCCAATATTTTTATGCTACAGTGCTTAGGAATTGTTCAAAAATAAATTTACACTCTGAGAGGTGATTTTTCGCCTTCATACTTCGTTATTTTTATTGCCCGTAGCGCTGCTATGGGCGCAAAAAATAGCCTCGTCTCAAAACAAAACCTCTACCTCAAGAATGGTAATTTAATTTCTCACCATTCCTTATGAATAATTTAGATAGCAATTTGTCCCCAACCTGATGTATCCGGAAGGTTTACCTTGTCTCCTTCTTTCGATTTAGTGATCACACTCACACTGTTGCTCAACCACTGGAAAAACTCATTAAAGTTTAGGCCTCGTAACATCATTGGGGGAGTACTGCGGTGCGACAACTGTCTCAATACGTCCATGTTGGCATCTTGTACTCCAATTGGGAAAAATAAAAATTCTTTATTGTCAACTCTTATGTCAATATCTTGTGATACACCTTTTACATCCTGATCGGCATCAGGCTCGCCATCTGTAATCATAATTACAAACGGACGGTAATAAGGTTGTCCCGTTTGCTTGTACCAGTTTTTTCGCGTGGTTACTTTTAGTATTGCACGGCGCAAACCATCTACCAGTGCAGTAGAACCTCCAGCTTTGAGTGTGGGCATTTCAAAGTTATGAATCAATGAAGGTTCTTGAATACAAGCCACCCGCCCTGAAAATGTGATAATGCATATTTCAAGTCGTTGAGAGGCTATTTCATCGTTCATCACTTGTTGTTTAAATCGTTGCAGCCCTTCGTTTAGTTGTTGGATGGGATTACCTATCATTGATCCAGATACATCCAATACAAGTATACACAAACATTTCTGCTCAAAATTTTCCGGAGTTTCGGCTAAAAAATCGTTAGCTGCCATATTATATATTTTAAGATTTTACCAGTTTATCTAATAAGTTGGGTGTTTTGTATGCCTTCTTGACAAACAAAACAAGGGGGTAGTTTAAAAATTTTTGATTGTTTGGTGACAACACCTAAATAATTAGCTGTTTTTTAAAAAAGTCAGTCGTTTATTTTGGCATTGTGAACCTACGAAGAAACTAAGCTTCATTATAATACTCTTACCGTCTTTATGATGTTTTAGTTGCACAGAATTTGGCTTGCTTTTATGTACGATACAATTTTATCCAAAAATCTGTTTTTTTTCTCATAAAGGTTGCGCCTTACAATTTATAAGATCATTTTCGTATCTCAAAATCTGACCTATTGAATTCGCCGTACAGGTTTGGTTCTATAATTTTATTGGGCTTGAGAGGTGTATATGTAAGCTTGATCCCTGTTAAACCAAATAATATTTTACAATACTAACTTGATACAGATAAAATAAGTTGCATTTTCTTCAATTTTAAAATCAATGGCTTTACTTCAGAAGGTCTTTATTTGTATTATTTTAACATTTATTTAAATAATAGTATGTCAAAAGGATTTTTCAGTATACCCTATCCAACCAACGAGCCAGTACTGTCTTATGCTCCCGGTTCACCCGAAAAAGCAGCAATCAAGGCTGCCATTGCAGAATTGCGCTCTCAAGAAGTTGACGTACCTATGTACATTGGCAACGAGTTGGTTCGTACCGATGTCAAAAAGAAGCTATCTCCTCCTCATGATCACCAACACGTATTGGGGCACTTTAACTATGGAGACCGTAGCCATGCAGAGAAGGCTGTTCAAGCGGCTTTGGACGCAAAGGCAAATTGGGAAAACTTAGCCTGGGAACATCGTGCGGCTATTTTTTTAAAAGCAGCTGATTTGATTGCAGGTCCTTACCGTGCCAAGATCAATGCAGCTACTATGCTTGGACAGTCAAAGAATGCTTACCAGGCAGAAATAGATGCTGCTTGTGAGTTTATAGACTTCCTTAGGTTTAATGTACATTATATGGGCGAGATTTACAATCAACAGCCTATAGTGCCAGGTAGTCCTAACACCTGGAACCGTACTGAGCAACGTCCGCTGGAAGGGTTTATATTTGCCATTACTCCGTTTAACTTTACGGCAATTGCCGGCAACCTGCCAGCAGCTCCGGCTATGATGGGTAACACCGTAGTGTGGAAACCTTCTGAAACTCAAATTTACGCTGCCAATGTAATTATGGAAGTGTTTAGAGAAGCTGGTTTGCCTGACGGAGTGATCAACCTTATTTATGTAGACGGACCTGAAGCAGGTGATGTGGTATTTAACCACGCCGATTTTGCCGGACTACACTTTACCGGAAGTACGGGGGTTTTCCAACACTTGTGGAAAACAATTGGTGAAAATATAGCCAAATACAAAGCTTACCCCCGCATTGTGGGCGAAACAGGAGGTAAAGATTTTGTGGTAGCTCACAAATCGGCAAACGCCCAAGAGGTAGCTACTGGTTTGGTAAGAGGTGCTTTTGAGTTTCAAGGACAAAAGTGTTCGGCAGCATCACGCGCCTACATTCCTGCCAATATCTGGGAGGATGTAAAAAAATACATGCAAGCTGACCTTGCCGAGATAAAAATGGGGGGTACTGAGGACTTCACCAACTTTATCAACGCTGTGATAGATGAAAAAGCTTTTGATAAAATTGCGGGCTATATAGACCAAGCCAAACAAGATGCGGGAGTAGAGTTGATTGCAGGAGGTAACCACGACAAGTCTACGGGTTATTTTATTGAGCCTACTGTGTTGAGAGCCGATGACCCTAAATACCGTACCATGTGCGAAGAAATTTTTGGCCCTGTATTGACTATTCATGTGTATGACCCTGAGAAGTTTGAAGAAACGCTCAAGTTGGTAGACGAAACTTCACCTTATGCCCTGACTGGCGCTATCTTCTCTAAAGACCGTTATGCGGCAGAGCTTGCTACCAAACGCTTGCACCAAGCGGCAGGTAACTTCTACATTAACGACAAGCCCACAGGTGCAGTAGTAGGGCAACAACCTTTTGGGGGTGGACGTGCCTCTGGTACCAATGACAAAGCCGGAGCAATGGTTAACCTGTTGCGCTGGGTGTCGCCTCGTACTGTAAAAGAAAACTTATTGCCTCCTACAGACTACAAATACCCTTTCTTACAAGAGTCTTAGTATGTCCAATGTGCGGCAATTGAGGATTTCAAGTAACAGCAAGTAAGAGTAACTTGCTCATCATAAGGTAGTTACACCTACTCATTAGGTATGTTTAATGCTGCCTTGGTACTTATAATAACCCTCATTAACAATTCTAACACTGGTCATTGATTTGATCAGTGTTTTTTTATTTAACTCTCTCTACATTTATTTAATGTTTAAGGTACTGGTTTGTTTGCTAATTACTCACCCTCAAGGTGCCAAGCCTTTTATTGAGTGCCTGTGTTTAATCAAGGACTTCGTTTTGAAATTGTTATAGTTTTTTTTAAGAAAAAATAAGGGATTCTTTGGGTAACAGAGTCTCTAATTTAACTTTGGTACCCTTATCTGGTGATTGTAAAGAAATGTTTTTCAGGAAAGGTGTTGATGAGCAAATTGATCACAAAATATTGAATTGATTTTCCTGCTTGATACGTTACAAATCTATAAGGATATAAATATATCGACTCATGATAAAAAAAACTATACTTCTATTTATTTCGCTTTTAGTAGCTGGGACTCAACTGGATGCTCAAGCACAAAAAATTGGGAAAATAAAAGACAAGTCAGAAAAAAGCGGTAACCGAAGCAATCGTTCCAGCTCGGGTAGCAGTGGAGGAGGTTGTGGAGATGCTGGGACGGGTTGTGCCGGAGATGCACTAGGTAGTATGTGTAGTAGTATTGGTTCTACGGTTTGTTCTTCTTTTATCAACGAAATATTGGCTAACTCGTTTGCTCGGCGAAACGCTGAAACTGGTGGTACTTATGTGCCTATCAGCTTTGAAATTGGAGGAGACGCTACTTTTGTTCCCAGTACAGAAAGCCTTTATCGCCCCAGGGCCCGATTTAGGGTAGGCTTTTTATCGTTTGACTATAGGTATACTTACCTTACCGAAACTGTGCTAGGCAACCGCACCAGCTTTCCTACCCACGAAATACAGCTGCTACAAATCAACCCTATCATGGATCCAGCCTACGATTTTCGGATTGGCTGGGGACTCTACCACGAACAAGACTCAAACAGTCCCAACCCTACTTTTAGCGAACTTACAGCTGGCTTTGATGCTTTTCCGACAAGGATGAAGTTAGGAACGGAGTTTCGTTATGTCATTGCCCGTAACTCTACAGTGGGCTCGCCTCGTTGGGAGGTCAACGCGCAGGTTAAGTATGCCTTGGTAGACAACCCAAACACCAAAATTTATTTCGGTTTTAGCGGCTCTTATGCCGAGTATTATACCGTAAGCATTTGGGGCATTGGGCTAGGGCTTAGCTTTAAGTTTGGGAGCCTTTAAAATGGCAGGAAGTGTTCATTGATCTGTGTTAAAAAAATCAACGCTGACTATCAGCGGGGTAAAAACTCTCCCCACATTTTTCTGAGTGCTTCCCTTATTTTTGTTTATGATTTTTCTATTTGCAAGGCCCCTCACCTCTCCTTTCTTTGATTTGCCTGGGAAAGCAGCCAATGGATTCTTAGGAAGACGAAAAGGTGTTGCGTATTGGACAGCAACTGCTGGCAACACCTCAAACCTTACTTTCCAGAGCTGCCACCAAAGGTTGGATAGCCAACGCTCCGGCTACCCATTACCCTAATGATATTGAAGATTCTATGGCCAATCACTCGGTAAAATTACGCTATTTTTGACTGGACAAGTTTGAACGATTTTTATACCAATTCAGGGGTACCCTATACACAACCCATCGACATTTGGCGACAAAAATGGTGGGCGCTGTTTTTCCTGGGCTACAACTCTACCCTGAGGTACGCCGCTGGTATATAGAAAGCGGAGCAAGCTTCAATTGTATCCCGTTTATGTCTCCAGCCGCCTCTAATGTAAACAATGATCAGTTGCCCTTAAGGTTTTTGTACCCAAGTAACGAGCAAAGCCTGAGTGTTGCCAACTACCAAACTGCGGTGAATAATTTGGGGGCAATGCTCAATTGGGGTTAGTCAAATAACTACTTGCTCAAATGCTGTTATTTTACTCAAAATCTCAGGTCTGTGGAAGGCTTGATATTTTGGTATTTTATGCCTGGCGGCTTTGGTAGGTTCAGTAAGACACAACCCCTCTCTGACAATGACTGACAATCAACTTTAAATATAATTACCTATTTATCAAATAGTTAACTAACATAAATAAAGAGGTTATTTCATGTCTAATTAGTTTGTATAGAAAGTATTTTATAAATTTGTTAGAGCCTTATAAGAAAATCATCAAAACTTGGCAGTAGGCTTTGACAGTTCTCATACTTATTATTATGCTGGCAACAATGTAAAAGCAGCATCTGAGCATGTTGACGAAAGATTAGCGAGGTTTAGGAATGGTGAAAAAATAAGTTACCGATTTCGGGGGAGAGGTTTTCTTCTAAGGCGCGGCACTTTTTGCAGGCGTAGCCATAGCTACGGCTAAAAAAAGTAACAAAGCATTAGGTGGAAAGACTTCCTCTAAACTGAAAAGTTATTTTTTGTCCATTCCTTAGATACAAATTTTCCGATAACTCGGTATTTCATATGAATATGTTCCCCTGCGAAAAGCCTATGCTACCTGCCTAATGAAAAAAGTAGGATTTCAACAGGTAATCACTTACGGCGATTTTACGGAAAAACACAAACACAAAGAGGCAGATTTTTTGATTCACATTGCCGAAAAAACTTATATAGAAGACAATAAATAATTATACATCATGACAGAAAGCAGCAATCTTGTAAAAGCCACTCAAGAATATTATGACAGTCACGAAGCCGATCAGTTTTATTATAAAATATGGGGTGGCGAAGATATTCACGTAGGTATTTACAACCTCAACAATACCTCTATTTTTGCCGCCAGTAAAACCACAGTGGGCACCATGGGGCAAATGCTGGACATCACGCCAAACACTCATATTCTGGACATAGGCTCTGGGTATGGTGGGGCTGCCCGACAACTTGTAAGAAAATATGGATGTAAGGTTACCTGTTTAAATTTAAGCCAGGTAGAAAACGAGCGAAACCGTTCCAAAAATGAAGAGGAAAAATTGTCTCATCTGATTACTGTACAAGAAGGTAATTTTGAGGAGCTGCCTTTCAATGATGCTACATTTGATGTGGTATGGTCAGAAGATGCCATTTTGCATAGTGGTAATAAACCTCAGGTATTTGCCGAAGTACAAAGGGTACTCAAGTCAGGTGGTGAGTTTATTTTTACTGACCCCATGCAAAGCGATGACTGCCCGGAAGGTGTGCTGGATAATGTATTAGCCAGGGTTTACCTAGAGGCGTTGGGTTCAGTAAAACTGTATCGGGCACTTGCCAAAGAAAATAACCTGAAAGAAAAGCAGGTAATAGAAATGCCCGAACAACTCATTACGCATTATACCAAGGTATTGGCAGAACTCAACCGGTCTTATGAGTCTATCATAGAGGCTTCAAATAAAACATACATTGACCAAATGAAAAATAATTTAGAACACTGGATTGAAGCAGGCAAAAATAAACACCTCAACTGGGGAATTCTGCATTTTAGCAAAGTGTAGAGTAGTTACTGAAGTTACGCAGACCTACTTATTTTGATGGTTATATGGCTTTATTGCTCAATGGTTGGGCTACGCATTGCGCAACAATATAGCCATTCAACAATAGAAACAGGTGACCTTCAGAAAACTGCGTAACTTGAGTTAGTGAGTACTCTACCCAGTTTTTAACTTTGTTGAGTTCAGCACAGTAAAACTTTAGCTTCGGTTTTTAAAAATACCATCTTCGCCTCGCCTACGTGTCTTTACAGATTATAGAAACCCAAAGTAAATTGTTTTTTGGGCATCGATATACATCGATCTCTAAGGACTCGTAAACTCGGTTGTGAAGACACAAATCAGGGCGAAAATAGTAGGTAATAAAGTTTTTGATAGGCTTGAGGAATCTCAAGCCTATTTTACATCGATATTGAATCAGCATTGCCCTCCACGCCATGCGTGCCTGTCTGCCGAAAATCAAGCTTTTTTACTTGCTGCCTCATCTGCCTTAAGCACAGTGTGCTGGGCGTGCTGGCGATAGTCAGGGCGTTGCAGCATTTTGTCAAATATGTCTATGGCTTGCTCCAACGCGTCTGTTTTGTGTTGATAGTCTTTGAGGGCACTGTAGCTGCGAATGAGTATCTCAAGAACATAATTTTGATTGAAGAAACGTCCTTCGTCCTTCATCGTTTGGTGGTTCTCAAAAAAGCAACCAGCTCAATGCATTCTTTAGGATATAGAGTTGAACACTTACCCAAGTATAGGTAAAATTGAGCTGAGCGATAACTCCCTACGGGTGACTGCACATATTTGAGGATATTGGGGCTTCACCCAACACTACCATCGTTAGTTTTTGAAAAGGGTTTTATAAACTGGTACTCTACCCTACTATTTTTTCTCCTCAGTTTGTGCCTCTACAACCGAGTTTACGAGTCCTTAGATGCCGATGAATGTCGGTGCTCAGCAAAGCTAAATCGCTCCGTCGCAGCGCCTGGGAAAAGTACTTTTCAAGGTTTCGGTCAGCTCGTGGAGACACCATAGCCGTCAGGTTAGCCTCTTTTTTCCGCCGTCGCTTGTGTCTTCACAAGAGACCAGACTGTCTTTGGGCGCTTTTTTTAGAGACTCAATCGGCGAGTGGAGACACTCGCTGAGGTAGTGGCGGTATTTTTAGGGTGAATTTTCTACACTTGTTTGCTTAACCTGACGGCTATGGTGGAGACACGAGCTGAGGCGATGACCAAACCACACCCAATTATTTTTATTGCTTTTGCCAACCCTAAACACGACCTCAATTTACCTAAAGAACAGCTGAAGATAAAACGTGCCCTGCGTCAGAGTTTTCTTATAAAAAATTAGGCTCTTATTAAGCATCCTGCGGATACATTTTAAGCGTGTATGAAGTTTTTAAAATTTCTAATATACAGACGTATAGTTTAAAGTGATAAATGTAGGGGCAATCCCTTGCTGTAATGCAATGGAAGTTCGCGATTTATCGGAATGGTTGCCCTAGTGAAGAGCAAACATGAGCATACAATAACCCTTCAGCCCAATTCTTTATAAGAGCCTTAATCATTTAGTAGCTTCATCCCTTTTTGCCCGTTACAAAGATGATTAACAACACAATCCTCAAGGCTAAGCGAAAGACCTTTGTACCAGCAATGGACATTTATTTAGCCAGCACAATATCATCAAAACATTCTACTAAACTTTTACAACTTATCAAGAAAACGACTCTATTTTGATGGGGCATATTTACCAGCACTGGGCGCGTTTGAAACCGTTTTAGTATGGCACCCAACAAATACTTTGAGTGAGTGTTGGCAATATTGATGTTTGTGGCAAACTCGGCTCCTTCTTTACTTTCCTTCTCTAGGTAATTGAAGTACTCAATATTTTTGCTTTGCTTTTGTCTAAACTTCTCAGCAGATAATGGCACTTTTTTGATATTTTTTTTATCCTGATAGTATTCCCACAGCATCAAGTAAAATTTCAACATCTCCTCGGCTTCCAATGGTGTAAAGTCTACTTGATCGCCCAACACAAGTGAAATCAAGTAAGGTTGGTATTTATACAACTTGTCCGAGATTTTATGTACATAATCGGGGGTGATATTGTCTATCATTGCTGTGATGCGTTCTACTTCTGCAATATTCGTTGAATCTGTTTTTTCCATGTGGAATAATTGTTTGTTAAATGGTCACAATTTACAAAAACTAAGCTTAAATGAGGTAGTTTTTTTCATACCCCCTTAAAAAACAAGTATAAAAACGAATGCTATTTTGACTAACTTTGGGCGTATTTCAACAATTCAAGAAAACGCTACACAGCCACAATAAACCCGTTATTTTTACAGATTTTGCCAACCTCAACTGTGAGCACAACGGCATACAAAAATGTAAAGGACAGTTTGGCGGCTAAGCTTGCTATTGCCTTTTATGAAAACCTCGCCAAGGGCGATTCCATCAAAGCGGCATTTGAGAGCAGTGCACGCTATGTAAAAGCTACCCAAGACAATGGAGTAATTATTTTCGAAGAATACCAATGGGGATGTGAATATTGGACGGGGTGGAAAAGGTCAGGATAACTCCTGGGTTACATCTACTATTTTAAAAAGTACCCCAGTTGCCGCACTTTCTCAATATTGAGAAAGTGGCAGGACAAAGTATTGGGCAGGTCACAGTTTTTTTATAAAATTTGATCGCATTTTTTAAAGCATTGTAAGACTTCTTCTAGCCTCTCCAGTAGACATTGGGTAAGTCTGAGGGAGGCAACAAGGAAGTCTTAAATATAGAACAACCAACTATAAAACACTGACTATCAAACGGATATTGTTGTTCATGAATTTCATAAGAAAACCCTACACACACTTACAATCTAGGGTCTACCTCTTCGCTCTCTAACGCCAACACGCCAAAGACCGATTCGTGCACGCGTCTCAAAGGCTCTTTGCGGACAAAACGTTCCAGAGCTTCAACCCCCAGGGCAAACTCTCGCAAAGCCAAAGAACGCTTGCGTCCCAAGGCGCGGTTTTTAAGCCGTTGGAGGTTTGCGGGCAAGTCATACTCTGGTCCATAAATAATACGCAGGTATTCGCTCCCTCTGCATTTTACGGCAGGCTGCAATAAGCCATCTTTGCTGCCATACACAATAAAATCGTAGGGTTTCACTACCATTCCTTCGCCTCCTTTAGCCGTCAGTTCCATCCACCAATCAATGGCGGTTTGTACACTCGCCTCGTTGTGGGTGTTGATGACTTGGTAAGGGGTGGCTCGGAAAATTTGCGGATCAGCCGCGCAAACTTTTCTGATTTGCTCCATGTGCCACGCATGATTTTTATCTGTGTGTACCCCTCCTTCGGTAGCCAAAATATGAAAGGGAGCCAGTTGATAATCCTCTACTGAGCTTACCTCCCAACAATAATTGCGATAAGCTTGTCGATATTTGCCAATGGCTGTTTCTTTATAGGCAAACTTCTCCAGCAAACCTTGTGCATCGGTAATGCCACGATCGATGGCTTGTTGCAATACTTGATTGACCTCAAGTAGGGCATTTTCGGCAGATGCCCCCACCGAGGCGTATTGATTTTGCAACAAAGCTTGCGCCTTTGCCGACCAAGGCATGAGTTCTGTATCTAAACACACCCAGTTGGTCTGATGTGTCTCCCAAAAATCAGCCTTGGTTAAAGCCTGGTTCACGCGCAGTAGAAATTGCTCTTCCAGGTTTTTATCGGTAAAGAAGTTTCTTCCTGTGCGGGTATAAGCCACCCCAATGCCTTCGTTGATGACCCCAAAGCGAGATTGAGCCACTGATTCATCTCTGCAAATGACCAACACCACCCGAGAGCCCATGTGTTTTTCTTCACAAACGATTTTTTCAACGCCTCGACTTTTATAATAATTGATGGCTTGCCTGGGGTGTTCTAAAAAGTCGGGCAATTCGCTGGTAGCACAAGGCGACATGGTGGGCGGCAAATAGATCAACCATTTGGGGTTGATGGCAAAACGGCTCATGACTTCCAGTGCCGAAATAGAGTTTTCTTCCTGAATAGTAATATTATGTCTTAGCCGGGTTTGTACAATTCGTTTTCCTGTCACTTCCTCTATATCCAGCAGGTCATCATACGCCTGTTGGTGGCTCAGTACTTCTTCTTTTTCGGGCATCAGTGGGCGAACAGGTTCGCTATACACTTTTTTGGCTGCCACCGACACTAGAGTTTCTTCGGGGTAACGCAAAGCCGTTAACTTTCCGCCAAATACACAACCTGTGTCAATGTCAATGGTTTTATTCAACCACTCGGCTTCAGGCACCGGCGTATGCCCATACACTACCTTGGCATTGCCTCGGTATTCATTTGCCCAGTGGTAGCGCACTGGCAAGCCAAATTCATCAATTTCTCCAGTAGTTTCACCATATAAGCAAAAAGCCCTTACTGCCCCCGAACCTCTCCCCTGCATCTCTTCTTTGATACCGGCATGCGCTACCACAAGCTTGCCTCCATCAAACACATAATGACTCACCAACCCATACAAAAACTCTTTGACTTGCCCTATAAATTCTGGTGATTCTGCGGCTAATTGTTCCAAGGTTTCGGCTAAGCCATGGTTAATCGCCACTTGTTTGCCCTTGAGCTTTTTATGCAGTTTGAGGTCGTGGTTGCCAGGCACACACCAAGCCACCCCAGCATTTACCATGCTCATTACCAGTTTCAACACGGCAGGCGAGCCAGGGCCTCTATCTACCAAGTCGCCCAGAAAAATTACCTGACGGTTTTGAGGATGGCTTACCTCCACACCAAAGTTGTTTCCGTTGTCTTGGGTTGCCTCTAGCTGGTAACCAAGTTTTGTTAGCAGGTCAACGGTTTCGTCATAACAGCCATGAATGTCTCCGATGATGTCAAAAGGTCCCGAAATATGTTTTTTATCGTTATAGAGTTTTTCTCGACCAATGCTGGTAATGCTTGCTACCTCTTCGGGAGATTTGAGCCTATAAATCTTACGAAAACCCTCTCTTTTGAGCCCTTTGATAGATTTTTTGAGTTGTTGCAATTGTTGGCGAACCACATGCCCTCCCAGGTCACGATCTGCCCTTGCTTGGTTGCGTGCTTCGCAAACCTTTTGGGGCAGCTCTAACACAATTACTACGGGCAACACATGGTATTCGCGGGCAAGCACTACCAACCCCTTGCGCGACGACGCTTGCACATTGGTGGCGTCTACTACAGTCAATAAACCTCTTTTGAGGCGTTTGCCCACCATATAGTAGAGCAAGTCAAAGGCGTCGTTGGTGGCGTCCTTGCTGTTTTCGTTGTTCGACACCATCGCACGGCACTCGTCGGAAGACACTACCTCGTATTGGGCAAAATGCTGACGGGCAAAGGTGCTTTTACCCGAACCCGAAGCCCCTACCAGCAATACCAATGATAATTCAGGTACACTAATTTCCATTTTTTTATGATTTCTTAATTGTAAAAATACCCATTTGTGAGGGTGCTCCTATCGCTGGCTCTTCTGGACCTACGGGCAAAAAAATCACCGTATAATTATGTCGTTCGGCAAGGTCAGTTGCCCAACTTTCAAACTCCTCTCTTGTCCATTCAAAGCGGTGGTCGGTATGCCTCATGTGCCCTGCCTCCATGCCGTCATACATCACGTTATATTCGGCATTGGGGGTGGTAATAACCATTGTTTGGGGGCGAGCCAGCTCAAACACCACTCTTTCCAGCGATTTCAGCCGACTTTCGTCTAAATGCTCAATCACCTCTACCAATGCCGCCGCATCATACCCCTCCAGCCTTTTGTCTCTATAAGTCAATGCGCCTTGAAAAAGTTGAATCCGCTCTTTTTGTTTAGGCGCCATCTCGTCCCAGTATAATTTATTTTTGGCTTTGAGCAACTCCCCAAAAGACACATCCATCCCGGCAATTTTCTCAAACTGTTTTTCCTTAAGCAACATTTTCAACAACTTGCCTTCGCCACACCCCAAATCAATGACCGATTTAGCCCCCGTTTTTTTAAGTTGTGCTAGTACTTGCCCAAGCCGTTGCTGATGCAGGGTTTGCTTCTTTTGTTTAATTTCTTCGGGTACTTCATCCGCTGTATTGTCCTCTACCGCTTCGTTGAGTCTGTTTAAGGCTTCTTTGGCAAGCGAACCTAGATTGATCAAGTACCTTCGAGTGATTTGTTCCTTGGCGGGATGGTTTTCCAGCCAGCCCCTGCCCTTGTCCAATAATTTATCAATTTCTCCTTGACTTACATAATAGTGCTTATCATTGTCTAGGGCAGGGATGAGCACATACAAATGCGACAATAAATCTTTGAGGGCAATGGTATGCCTCAGCTCTAGAGTGTAGTATTTGCTTTCTCCCCATTGGGCAAATTGCGTGTCCAGGGTATGGCGCTGCAACCCGACGGTGTAACCCAGTGGTTCAAATAATTTACGAATCAATTTTTCTCCACCAGCAGGCGCAGGCAATACGGCTATCCTGACCACTAGTGGCATCTTAACCGATACCAACGCTGGGCGGGCACTGCATTTACCGTTCATTGCCGTAGAAAAAGCCTTTGCCAAGGCTACACTCATAAAAGAGGAAGCTACATAGGGGCGGTCGTTAACATATTGCCCCAAAGCAAAGCCTTTGCCTGCCAAGTTTCGGCTACCCCTTACCATATCTATTGGGTCAATGTCTAAAAGTAAAGCCACGGTTGTTTTTTCGGGGGCGCTTTCTGGATAAAAAATGTGCGCTTTGCCAATAGATAGCGCTACCGATTGAAACTTATCGGGGTGTTTGTGTAGCAAGTACCCCAAGTCGGTGGCGGGCTGATGGGTGGTGGTGATCGTAAGTAGCATGATTTTTTATTTACCAAATGATTTGCGTTTGTACTGATAGCACAAATTTAAAAAGGATGCTGCGCAGTTTTTTTGCGTACTTGTGTTTTTTTGTGCGTTTGCCAAAGCAAAATATTTTAGCTCTTGAGGTTAGCCATACGGCTACTCTACCCTACTATTTTTTCGCCTCGGTTTGTGTCTTCACCATAGCCGTCAGGCTACTGTTTTTTTACCCCTTTTGGCGATTCGATCAGCGCGTGAAGACACGCGCTGAGGCGATGACGGTATTTTTAAGTAATTTTTTTTTACTATGCTCCTCTTAACCTGACGGCTATGGTGTCTTCACAACCAAGTTTACGAGTCCTTAGATACCGATGAATGTCGGTGCTCAGCAAAGCTAAATCGCCTCGCCGTAGCGCCTGTAAATAGTGTTTTTCAGGGTTCCGATCAGCTCATGAAGACACGAGCTGAGGCGATGACTAAAAGCTGGGTAGAGTACCATACAGCTAGAAGCCTGTCTTGTAAAGATCGGAGACTTCTTTTTATACATCAGTTTCAAGTGATCCTGCGGAACACTTAAAACAGCAGTGGCAAAAAGACAACGATTATCCCACTCCCTCCTTAGTTTTGAGGAGATAAAAAATCATCAGAACTGAGGATAAACCTTGGCGGCAAAGTGTGTTACTTGCCCCCTCATTCTTCCTGCCCAGCCAATTGATCTTCACTCAGTGATATTGTCAAAATAAAGTACTCAAATTTAACCCAGGGATTTTTAGCCTTGCACAAAAAATCTCACAGTTGTTAAAATATGGAAATTATTCTGACTGTATCATTTAACAACACTCTATGACAAACACCATCACTTTTACCTGCCAAACCATTACGCCCATGTTTTTGCATGGGGCAAATGGCACCACGCCTGAGCTACGCCCCGCCAGCGTGAAAGGAGTGCTGCGCTTTTGGTGGCGTGCCTTGCACGGACACTTGCCCCTTGCCCAACTTAAGGAGCTAGAGGGGATGATTTTTGGAAGCACCGAGCAACGAAGTACTTTCTCGATCAGGGTACTTGATTTGAGGCAACAGCCCAGAGACACACCAACTGAAAACGTTAACCCCTTGCCTCATAAAGCATCA
Organism: Microscilla marina ATCC 23134; assembly: GCF_000169175.1. Taxonomy (NCBI): domain Bacteria; kingdom Pseudomonadati; phylum Bacteroidota; class Cytophagia; order Cytophagales; family Microscillaceae; genus Microscilla; species Microscilla marina. The sequence goes on along the minus strand of NZ_AAWS01000020.1, from coordinate 87,051 downwards.
GCTAAATTCACGCTATTAGCTATTCCTGTGGGCACCACGTTTAGGTTGCGATTTACTTTTTATAACATTGCTACAATCAACGGGAAAAAGTTTGATATAGCCGCCTTACAAAGCTTGTTTGAGTTGGTGTCTATATTGGGGGCTTTGGGCAAAAGAGCCCGTCGGGGTTTTGGAAGTTTTGAAATTACCCATACCCAAACGGGGCAAGACCCTACCACGCCTTTTCAGATAGACTATTCGTTGGCAACCATCCAGCAATTGTACGCCAAGGTTACAGGCAAGGTACTACACACACAAAGCAATGTTTTGAAACGCCCGGATGATGAGGGTAAGGCAGATTTTCCTTATATCAAAAAAATACGCTTGGGCAGCGTCATGTACCCCAATTTGCTCCGAAGAATTGGTGCTGCCACCAGCGCAGTAAAGGCCTCTAATGGCGACTCTTGGGATTATCGCCAGGCTATAGGATATGCTGCGGGGCAAAAACGACTGGCTTCTCCGGTGTTTGTGTCAGCCATCAGCTCGCCCAAAGGTTTGTTGCCTGTGATTACTACATTGAACATGGCTTGGGATAATGGCAAAAGGAGCACCCAAAGACACCGCGATATTCAGGAACAATTCCAAAACCATATTTTATGAGCCCACACCTATTCATTTTCACCATTGGCCCAGTGCAATCATTTATAGCCCAAGCCCGCAAAACCCGTGACTTGTATGCGGGCAGTACCCTACTCTCAGAATTGACAAAAGTGGCCATTGAGGTAGTAGGGGCGGCAAATGTGATTTTTCCTTATGTAAAAAACCAACAAGGGCTTGACGCTGCCCAAAGCCTGCCCAACCGTTTTATTGCCAGGGTAACTATAGCCGAAGGAGACTGCCAAGCCTTTGGTACCAGGGTAGCTCAAGCAGTGCGGGAGGCTTTTCGCCAAAAGGCAAAAGAAGCTTTGGGCAATAGAACCAAACCTCTAGGTTTTGACGAACAAATAGCCCAACACTTGCAAATACACTGGGTGGTGCAAGGCTTGAACAAAGGCTACGCCCAAGGCTTTAAAGACATTGAAGAAAATCTGGGCATTGCCAAAAACCTGCGCACTTTTGCTCAATATGACTATGCGGAGCAGCTGGGCGAACAAGGGCGTAAGTGCAGCCTGGACGGGGAACGCAACGCGGTGTTTTTTGGCAAAGGTACCAACCCGCTTTACTTGAAGCGGTGGAACCCCCACGCCCACGAGTTGCCCTCTGCCCCAGTAGTTGCCAACGAGGGCTTGAGTGCGGTCAGTTTCTTAAAGAGGTTTTATAAACAAGGAATGGGGCACTTTGAAAAGTTTCCTTCTACGGCAAAGGTGGCTTTGATGGAGTCGTTGCGCCAAGCCACCCCTGAAGTCGTTAACGAGTATAGCAAGTTTTTCGGATTGCTGGAGGGTAAACAGGTAAAGGTTAGACAAAATGATGATTGGACACCTTTTGGTCATCAATTCTTTTTTGAAGAAAACCTCACCAGTAAGCAGGTGCTTTGTGCTGACCAACTGGCAAACGCCCGCGTACAACACCAAAAGGTAGCTACTGACTTTGCCCAAAAGGGGCTCGCCTTCCAGAAGTACTATGCGGTGTTGATGTTTGATGTAGACCAAATGGGCAGTTGGCTCTCGGGCAATCGGCTAAAGCCTGCATACCAAGGCGACAAGCTGTTAGATTTTCACCAACATTTTTCTGAGCTATTGCTACAATATGCTGACCACGCCAGCACCATACTAAACCCCTTGAGGCACAATGGGCAAGTGGTATACGCCGGGGGCGACGATTTTTTGGGGTTTATCAACTTGAGCCACTTGTTTGAGGTAGTGCACGAGCTGCGCGACTTGTTTCTGGAAAAGGTAAGCACCCCCGTGCAAGATCAATACGCCGAGTCGGGCGAGTTGCTGCATTTTTCGGCGGGCATCGTGATTGCCCATTACAAGGCGCCCTTTGCCGAGGTGCTCAAAAAAGCCCGTCAGATGGAAACCCTCGCCAAAGAAAAAGGTGACCGCAATGCCTTTGCTATAGCTGCTATGAAACATTCGGGCGAAGTGCAAGAAGCGGTGTTTAAGTGGCAACAATACAAGCGCGACAAAACCGCCACCTGTTGGCAAAGCATGGCAACCATTGCCCAGCATTTGAAAAACAAGCATTTTTCTAACAAGTTTATTTTTAACCTGAGCCAAGAGCTTTTGCAATTGGCGGGGATCAAAGCTGCCCAAATTGAGGAGTTAAGGCCTCAAGATTTGTTTGTCGAAATGTCTCGCCTGATTGGTCGTGCAGCAGCGCTCGACACTCCCCAAAGTGCCAAAGATGAATTGTTTGATGCGTTGGTAGTGCTCTATGGAGCATCAGAAAACCAAGAAAAACTCATCCGTAACTTTATCTATAGTTTACACATTGCCGATTTTGTCAACCTAAACTCATAAAAACCAGCTGACGATGAAAATAAAGATTGATGCTTTAGACACCCTGTTTTTTCGCGATGGCAAACCCTTTTCGCTGGGCGAAGAAACCTGGGCAGAAGGCTTGTTTCCACCTGGCCCTGGCGTGTTTTACGGCGCCTTGCGTAGCCTCTACTTTTCGTTGCATCCGCACGAAATGGGCAAAGCAGGGCAAACCAACGACCCTACCGCCCACTTGCGGATCAAGGGCATTTACTTTTTGGTGAACAACAAGCTACATATAGAATGCCCGCTGGACTATGTGCAAGAAAAACAAGACGAAGCGCCTTGTTTGTTGCAGTTGCAGGCTTTGCCCGATAGCATTGCCGCTACTAGCTTTCAGTTGAGTCATTGGCTGGCTCCGCCCCAAGAGGCGCAAGTAGAAAACATAGAGGGGCTAATAGACGAAAGAACACTGAAAGAGTATGCACTAGAAAACCATAGCGATAGAGGAGTGAGCCCTTGGAGCGATTACCTTCAGGTGGAGCCTAAAGTGGGCATAGGACGCAGCAAACTCACCAATGCCACCCTCGAAGGCTTGCTCTATAGGGTGGGAATGGTACGCCCTGTTTTTGGCGAAAAAGGTCATTATTCGGCACTTTCGATGGTGCTGGATTTTGAGGGTTTGCCTGCAATGGAAAGTCTTCCCGCCAAGGGCTTTTTCAGGCTGGGCGGTGAGGGCAAGGCAGTGAGCTACGAGGTATTTGAGCCTACCATACAACTGCCCTCGCAAGTAGTAGCACAAGCCAACATTTTTAAGTTGGTTTTACTCACTCCTGCCCTTTTCGATAATGGGTGGTGTCCGGCATCTATCCACCCCCAAACGGGCAAGGGTAGACTAGCAATTGACAACCAAAAAACGGTAGAGGTAGAACTATTGGCGGCAGCCACTGGCAAGCCTGTGCCCGTAGGTGGGTTTGATATGCACACCCAATTGCCCAAGCCTATGCTCAAGGCGGTGCCTGCGGGGGCGGTGTATTATTTCCGCCTGACAAATGCCGAAGATGCCCCGCTGCTGCAACAAAAATTTAGCCCTGCATCCTTGTCCGACCAAAGAGCCAACGAGGGCTTTGGGCTTGCCTTATTTATACAAACTAACAATAGCTTATAGTACAAGCTGCAAGTAGTGGGAGCGCCTTTGTCCATAGTCCATCAGTCGATGGGCGATAGCTTCTACAGCCTTTAGGCTGATTTGCAAGCATGCTACCTGTTTTATAATATATTGATTTTTAGCGGCTTATAAAATCGACAGATGGTAGCCCAATGCTGTTTCCTTAAGGATTGAGCATTTAAACAAACAGACGCGTGAGCCATCTGCGACGGGCTAAAGCCAATGAGAGCTTTGCTCCGCTCCGCCGCACGGAGAAGCTAATGGCTAAAGGCTTTGTGAAGGAAACAGCATTGGTCAATAGAGGCTTCTTTACACACTAAAAAGGAAAACGAATCTTATGAAAAAATTGAAACTCATCACTTTTGTAGGTACTTCTTTGTTTGAGCATTATTACTATGGCAAGGGTAAAGACAGTGAACGAAGGCATTATAACAATCTTGCCAAGCAATTGCACCCCTTTGGACACTGGGCTTACCCCAAGATAAAACAAGACCTGCAAGAGGTAGAAGATACCGTCACCAGGGGAGGAGTCATTTGGCAAGATGATGAATGCAGTGCCGAAATCAGAAGTATTTTAAAAATTTATAATGAAATAAAAATGCCCCTGGAGGTATTTCTGATAGCTACCGATACGGTACTTTCGGTGCAGGCGGCTTTGCTGGTAAAAGAATGGTTTACTCCAGACAAAAACCACTGCCCCCATATCAACATACATTTTAGCCTACCCAATGTGGACTTTGCTACCCAGGGTAAAAGCTTGCATATTGTCAAAGATCTCAATTTTGCGAAAGGCAACCACTATAGGGTAGGGGTGCAAAACTTGCGGCAATTGCTGGAAAAACAATTGGGAATGGCACAAAAGCCAAAAGACTTTGTGCTGAACATCACGGCAGGTTACAAAGCCATTACTCCACTGCTCACCTTACTTGCCTATCAGCACGGCATTCCGCTCTACTACATGTACCACGAAACCAATGCATTGTCGGCAGTACCCTTGATAGAGTACAACCTAAAAGACCTGAAGCAATTTATTAAGTAAAAAAATAATCACTTTAAAACAACATTCAAAATACCATGTATAGAACAGCAAATCCTTTGTTTTTGACTTGTGAAACGCCCACCCACGCCGGAAGCGGGTCGGAGTTGGGCGTAGTAGACTTGCCCATTCAGCGAGAAAAACACACCGGCTTTCCTAAAATGGAAGGCAGTACTCTCAAGGGGAGTTTTCGGGAGGCTATCGAGCGCAGAGTAGGCAGGCAAGAAGCAGCTCAATTTGCAAGCTGGAATGCCCCTGACACCAAAATTCAACGTATTTTTGGTTATGACGATGGCAGCTTGGATGCCATCCAAAAAGCCGCTTTAAAGCAATGTTTTACGGATAAAAAAAACCAACTCAACAACGAGTTTTCGGGCTGTGTGGGTTTTGCCGATGCCCGCTTGTTGTTGTTTCCGGTCAAGTCGATGAAGGGCGTCTTTGCCTGGATTACTTGCCCCCAGGTATTGCAGCAATTTGCCCTGGACATGGAACTGGCGGGGGTAAAGGGTATTGCAATACCCAAAGGGTATGGGTTGGTGCCCGAAAACTCAACCCTGACACTGCCCGGCAAAGATGGGCTAAATGTGGTACTAGAGGAGTACGCCTTTGGGGTAAGGGCTGACAAGGACACTTCTCAATTTTGCGAGTGGCTTTCGGGGTGTGTTTTTCAGGCAAGCCAGGGGTTTAGCCAACAAAAAGTAACACAAGATGTGGTGGTATTGCCCAACGATGACTTCAGGGATTTTGTAAACCTGAGTACCGAGGTAATTACCCGCACCAAAATAAATAGCGATACAGGTACGGTAGCCGATGGACAACTTTTTACTGAAGAATACCTGCCCGCCGAAAGCGTGCTGTATACCTTGGCGTTGGTGGCACCAGAGTTTAGCAAACAAACAGATAAAATGAAAGAGGCAGATGTACTCTACTTTGTTCAACAACACTTGCCTGAGGTGATGCAAATAGGCGGCAACGCTACCTTGGGCAAGGGTGTTGTAAGAACCAGGTTGATGGATGTGGCAACTGCTAAAAAAGCAGAGAAAGGAGCGACCAAACAATGAGTAACCGAACGTTGAGAACTACGCTGGAGCAAGGGCGGGCGGCTTTTGCTTTTGCGTGTGCGCAAGTAGCCAAAAAAGATTTAGGTAGTAAGGCAAAAGAGTATAAGGCGTACGCCAAGAAAATGCCTATGCTTATCAAAACCAATGGTTTGGGGGCGGCACTTGCTTTTGCTTTTTCTAAAGGAAATAAAAACGGTAAACCTGATACAAGCAAAAGCTGGGGTTTGTTATATGCACACATAGAAGAGTGGATAAGAAAAGACGAAAAACAGGTGTTACCGCTGGGCAACGAGCCTTTGGTGAAAGCAATCATTCATCAGGACAGTGCTCAATATCGGGCAGCCACTATAGAGGTGTTGGCTTTTTTGGCTTGGTTGCGTCGCTTTGCCGATGGTTTGATTGAAGGAGAAGGAGGCGACTAATGCGGAAAGGAACCATTATTATTAAGAAAAAAGGGGGCGCCAGCATCAAACCTGAAGACGGCAAAGAGTTGAGTGTACCCAAAGAGTTTATGTTTGATGCTTACAAGCCTACTTCAGGCAAAAGACGTTTGGCTTGTGAGTTTGAGGGCAACCCGATTACAAAAATCTTGATCGAGGGCCAAGAAGTACCCAAAAGTCAGGAGGTGGTAGCACAAAAAGCAAACGCTAAAAAACAGGCGCTTCAGCGGGAGGCCGAAGCCGCAAAACAGGAGGAAGCTGCCAGGGCAAAAAAACGGGCGCAGAAAATGGGTACTTGGCGAGAGGACAGTTTTAATGCGCACGAAAGCCGTTTGCCTGCCGATACCAAAGCGCTGCTGAATGATATAGACAATTTTCACCTAAAGCTCAACAAGGCGGCGCGTTTTATACAAAAAAGAGGGGATGTAATTACAGACAAAGACAAGTTTGTTTTTTTTAGAAATGACGATGCACACAAGTTCACTATCCAACCCAACTTTGGCAACTTCAATTTTGCCCAAAACTGCCAAAAACACCTTGCCTTGGCAAAGGGCTTATGCGCTGAAGCCAAGCCCTACCCCATGGGTGTAGATGGGCGGCTGGTGGTGGGTTTGGGGCAGGCAAGTGTGTACGAAACCTCTATTACCCTGCACCATGTGTATGGCATTCCCTACATTCCGGCAAGCAGTATAAAAGGGGTGGTGCGCAACTGGGTGATCAGAACACTGTGTTTGCAAACCACAAACAATAAAGAATCGCACGATGCAAAAACCGACAATGTGGGCGAAAAGCTTGCCTTGAAAGATAAACAGTTTTGCGACGTGTTTGGCTGTGGTGACGAAAGTTTTTACAAAGAGGCACGACAAGGGCAAATCACTTTTTTCGATGCTTTTCCTTGTGCCGAGCCTACGCTAGAAGTAGACATTATGAACCCGCATTACAGCGATTATTATGGAGACGATACTCCCCCCGCTGACTACCTTAACCCTACCCCTATTCCGTTTTTGACGGTGGGCAGGCAAGCGGCGGGGGCTCAACCTACACCACTTAAGTTTCAGTTTGTATTAGGCATACGCCAAAACTCCGCCGCGAACCAAGAACTTTTGGCGCAAGCCGCTACTTGGCTCAAGCAAGCACTTGCCCAACAGGGCATCGGAGCTAAAACAGCGGTGGGTTATGGGTATATGGAGTAGGCGTTCCAAGCTTTGAGCGATAAGTCGCAAGTTTTGGCAGTTTTGTAGAATCATTTTGAATCAAACAAAAAAATAATCTCATGTGTACTCACGTATATCAACACGCTAAACAACCTAAAAAATGTACTTATGGGCAAATGCTCCCGCTTCCGCTGGATAGCGAGGGGCGGTGCTTGTTTCATAGCCAAGATGCTGACTGGAAAAGTAAGCAGGGGTTGATTGAAAAGTTTTGGGAATTGGTGGAGGTCATTGGCGCCCAAGCCCAGCCCCAATATGTGTTTAGCGAGTTTTATTTTAGTGAAAACCTTGCCCTCGAAGAATTCAATTTTGCTACCCAAGTATCTTTTGCCCACAGTTATTTTGCCAAAGGAGCGCGCTTTGTGGGCTGCCAATTCAACCGAGGGCTTACCCTGGATGGTGCTTGCTTTGAGGGGCCTTTGATCATTAGGTATGGGGTGATCAAGTCTTTGATTTTTAACAACGGGGTATGTCACAAGAGTTGCCAGATTAAAGAGGTAAATGACCCTCATTTTTTTACTTTGACAAGCACCCGTTTTTTAGGTGGTTTTGCGCTGAAAGGTGTTCGGTTTACTCAGTTTGCCCACCAAGCGCACTTTTCGGATTGCATCTTTGAAGCTGCTCAACATGATGATGAAGTTTGGTTTGAAAATGTACACTTTCAGGGTGCCTATTTTGACAAAGCAGTGTTTAATGCTCCCCTGAAGTTTAAAAATGTGACCTTTGATAGCGAAACCGAATTTATAGAAACCCAATTCCCTCCCTTGTCTAACTTTAGCGATCGGGCAGCCTTGCCTACTAGTTTTACCGAGATAACGGTGGGTAAAAACGGGGAACTTAACTTTAGGGGGAGCAATACCGAAAAATTGCTCAAAAGAATCACGGGGTTGTTTTTTGAATCCATAGAGGGCAAAGTGATATTTGAGAATACCAATTTTAATTACTTGACCCAGAAGTCGAAAGATGAAATAGAGGTTTGGCGAAAAAGCAAGGGGAATGCTCAAATAGACATAGGGTCGGGTTGTATCAAATACCGACACCGCACCCCTGAACGCACAATTAAGCTGGATGAAAATTACCAGGAGATTGTGACCGAACTTACCAGTACTTTTACCAAGTATTTCAGGCTTTCGAGCGGGCTCAACCTGGGGGTAGAGATTGTAGACCAAACTATAGAGCATATTGTTTTATTTTACTTTTCGGACGAAAACATTTCAGACGAAGAATTTATTTATCGCTTAGAAACTGCTGAAGTAGAGCTCTGGAACCTTGCCTACAATACCGAAGATGCGGTAAACAACCCGACTTTTTCGGGCAAATTGGTACAGCTCAACGATGTAATGGTAGACCTTAAAACCATTTTGTTTAAACTGGGGGTGCGGGTGTCGGTGTTGGGGCTGAGTGAAGCAGACTTGACCAAGGCGCTTGAAGCTACTTCTTTTGGGGTAACCCCTGCGGTAGACGTAGGGGGTATGCACCAAAGCATTGCCCAGAATTTTAACCTCCATACAATGATCAACCTGGGCAGCGGCGATGTACACCAGGTAATCAACCAAAAAGAGGTGCCAGCGCCCACGAATAATGCTGTCATTTTTACGGGCTTTGCCAACCCAAAAGGTGATTTGCCCAACCTGACCGAAGAACAAAAAGGCATTCATAATGCCCTGCACCCTTTAGAGTCAAAACAACTGCTCAAAAAACATTTGTGGCGCAATGATTTGAATATAGATGATTATTTTACACTTCTAAAAGATTGGGAAGATCAAATATCGGTGTTTCATTTTGGCGGGCATGCCAATAGTACCAAGCTAGGGTTTCAGGACCATACTGCATTTTTTGGGGAGCTTGCCGAGGAGTTGGTGGAAAGAAACAAGACTCTGCTAAAACTGGTTTTTTTGAATGGTTGCTCTACTAAAGCCCACGTACAAACTTTGCTTGACTCAGGGGTTGGGGCGGTCATTGCTACTTCGGCCAATGTAAAAGATACTTTGGCAGCAAAGCTTGCGGTGCAATTTTACAAGAACCTGGCTAAAGGAGACAATATAGCCACTGCTTTTGAAAGCAGTGTGCGGTGCCTAAAGTCGAGCTCAGCTACTCCCCTCTCCCACCGTATTTTAAACCAACCGGTGTATGACTGTAGGGGTTCGGAATACTTTGACAAAAAAAATCAAACCTCTCCCTTGCCTTGGGGTTTGTACGCAAACGATAAGAAGGCGCTGGAATATACTATAGCGCAAGATATGGGTAAATAGGGCCTGGGGGCTACAAGTGTAGCCTGCACACCTCCTACCTGGCAGGTTTCCAAAACCCGCCAGGTAGGAAACTGGGTGAATATGGCTAGTGCTGGTTACACCTGCACTGATAAAGGCTTACCCATCATTTTTAAACAAATTGTTTTCCAAGGCATACTTTATCAACCCTTTGGTGGCATTCTCTACCCCCAGTTTTTCTATCAACTTGCGGCGATGGGTTTCTACGGTAGAGGGGGCAATAAAAAGTTTTTCGCTGATTTGGGGCGTCGTTCGCCCGTTTACAATCAAGCGCAGTACTTCTTTTTCCCGGCTGGTAAGCGATGCCTCAAGCAGAATAAAAATATTTTGGCAAAAGCTACCAAATCTAAAAAAAGATATGCAAATTGGGGTCAGTAAACCACCTGTTTTGATCGGGTGGTGCTTTTTCCGGAGGGCAATTTATTTGGGGTGGCGCCCAATACGCCTTTAATGCTTTATGAATGAGAGAGTTACCTATTCGGAAAACTTGCTAAAATAAGCATCAAAAGCTCTTTGACTTCTTGATTTTTTTCATTTTCAGCCTCTAGTAATTATGCCATAACTTGCTGATATTTAGCTCATAACAAAGAAAGACGACTTTCAGAGCAACATCCATTAAAACAAGGATTGAAACTCAAAGCTCGATGTTTTTGTTGCTTCGGGCTTTGTTCTTTCAGAGCAACATCCATTAAAACAAGGATTGAAACACGAACTATATGCCCACCACATATTTGGCACCACATTAACTTTCAGAGCAACATCCATTAAAACAAGGATTGAAACTGTTTAAAAGTTGTGAATTGAATTATTTAATTAACCTTTCAGAGCAACATCCATTAAAACAAGGATTGAAACCTCCTTCTCCACTAGTTCCCACTTATAGCCGGTGTTATCTTTCAGAGCAACATCCATTAAAACAAGGATTGAAACTGTAATCTGCTAAGTCTTCATCGGGGGCGTAAGCCCCTTTCAGAGCAACATCCATTAAAACAAGGATTGAAACCTTGTCTAGAAAACTGGCACCTGATTTTTGATAATTCTTTCAGAGCAACATCCATTAAAACAAGGATTGAAACACGAATTAGAATAATATGAAACATACTTATGACGAAGCTTTCAGAGCAACATCCATTAAAACAAGGATTGAAACGCGCGGGTGTTTTTCCTATACTTGAGTCTCCGACCATCTTTCAGAGCAACATCCATTAAAACAAGGATTGAAACACGGTGTGAACGTAACGCAAGCATATTCTTCATCTACTTTCAGAGCAACATCCATTAAAACAAGGATTGAAACATCAAAGTCTTGATATTTTGCTCAACCTATCCAGGCTTTCAGAGCAACATCCATTAAAACAAGGATTGAAACTTGACTATAGGTTTCTTGTTTGATCTTCTGTGTAATCTTTCAGAGCAACATCCATTAAAACAAGGATTGAAACCGGGTGGTTTTTTAGGGTTGGGAGTGGATAAGGGGACTTTCAGAGCAACATCCATTAAAACAAGGATTGAAACCAATGTTCTGCTTTGTAGCTAAGTCTTCAGTATTGTCTTTCAGAGCAACATCCATTAAAACAAGGATTGAAACATTTCTTGATACTCTCGCTTGATTGCAGCGATGTACTCTTTCAGAGCAACATCCATTAAAACAAGGATTGAAACAGCAATCTTATTAGCATATCAGACACCAACAAATACCTTTCAGAGCAACATCCATTAAAACAAGGATTGAAACCACTTAATAGGCAAATATTTCATAACTAACCTTGTACTTTCAGAGCAACATCCATTAAAACAAGGATTGAAACACTACCTTCTATGCACTATCACCCTTTATGACATCTTTCAGAGCAACATCCATTAAAACAAGGATTGAAACTACTCCTCTTCGGTCTTTTTAGTTACCTTCTTGGGCTTTCAGAGCAACATCCATTAAAACAAGGATTGAAACTCTTCCATCTGTACCCTACGTTTATCAGCTTATCTCCTTTCAGAGCAACATCCATTAAAACAAGGATTGAAACAAAGGCGCTAAACTTGCATCACCCTTTGTTTGCAACTTTCAGAGCAACATCCATTAAAACAAGGATTGAAACTTTCTAGCCTATGGTAATGTATAGGGCTTGCATAGCTTTCAGAGCAACATCCATTAAAACAAGGATTGAAACTAAAAAATTTGGAACGTGCTGAGGCGGTTAGCTCCTCTTTCAGAGCAACATCCATTAAAACAAGGATTGAAACAAACCCGATACGATTGTTTGGTGCCCGTTTGACGCTTTCAGAGCAACATCCATTAAAACAAGGATTGAAACTTTGTTTTAGCTCTTATGCCACCCATATTTGGCGAACTTTCAGAGCAACATCCATAAAACAAGGATGAAACAGTGCGTGATGAATGTCAGCCCGTGTCTCGCCCGCCCTTTCAGAGCAACATCCATTAAAACAAGGATTGAAACCCCTCAAAAATAAGGAGGGCTTTTGGAATAAGGTCACTTTCAGAGCAACATCCATTAAAACAAGGATTGAAACAGATTTTGGGATTCAGATCGTAAGATCGTAGGCGAAGCCTTTCAGAGCAACATCCATTAAAACAAGGATTGAAACTTTTTCATTTTCAAGGTCTTTTCTTAAAATAAGCGCTCTTTCAGAGCAACATCCATTAAAACAAGGATTGAAACAAAAACAAGGTTAAAGCAGTACAGAAATATGCCAACTTTCAGAGCAACATCCATTAAAACAAGGATTGAAACTTAATATGAATTGTTTACAAATAATCAAATTGTTTACTTTCAGAGCAACATCCATTAAAACAAGGATTGAAACAATAAAATGGGAGCACTGCGCAGAATTTTTAACGGCACTTTCAGAGCAACATCCATTAAAACAAGGATTGAAACCCACATTCAAGTAGAAGCAGATTTTCAATGCTTTCATTTTCTTTCAGAGCAACATCCATTAAAACAAGGATTGAAACTTTCTATCAGACCTATCTTTGCTTGTCCTAAGCTCCCTTTCAGAGCAACATCCATTAAAACAAGGATTGAAACTAATTTCGTCCAGACGGATTCCCCAGCGTCGGATACTTTCAGAGCAACATCCATTAAAACAAGGATTGAAACAAAAATAGAAAAGAACCAAAAAATTAGAGTTATGACCTTTCAGAGCAACATCCATTAAAACAAGGATTGAAACGCATTTGTTTGTTCTTATTATAAGTATGAGGCATCACTTTCAGAGCAACATCCATTAAAACAAGGATTGAAACCCGGAACGACCATCATTCCAGCATCGTAAAGTTTTTTCTTTCAGAGCAACATCCATTAAAACAAGGATTGAAACAACGCTAACTCTATATTAGTAATATCACACGAGTAGCTTTCAGAGCAACATCCATTAAAACAAGGATTGAAACCGCCTACTAGGATTTCCGCCAAAATACTATAAGACCCTTTCAGAGCAACATCCATTAAAACAAGGATTGAAACTGGGGGTTTGCTTTTTGAATCTCAGGTATTATGAGCCTTTCAGAGCAACATCCATTAAAACAAGGATTGAAACGAGTAATGAAAGTAATACTGAAGTTGAGCACAAGCCCTTTCAGAGCAACATCCATTAAAACAAGGATTGAAACAAACCATCACCTGATCAAATAAAAACAAGCATCATCTTTCAGAGCAACATCCATTAAAACAAGGATTGAAACATGTTAGTAATCTCTACTATGTCCGATGCCTCTAACCTTTCAGAGCAACATCCATTAAAACAAGGATTGAAACTCCATTCCAAAATCCCGTTATTCGTTATCATTTTCATCTTTCAGAGCAACATCCATTAAAACAAGGATTGAAACACTCATCGCACTAGCCGTAGTGTGATGCAACAACAGCTTTCAGAGCAACATCCATTAAAACAAGGATTGAAACGTAGTAATGGGTTTCGATCGGTTGGTGAAGACACACAACCGAGGCGAGGGCGGTAATAGATCAACATCCACTAAAACAAGGATTGAAACGCCGCTATATTTTCAACGTGTCCGCCTGCCAATATTTCTTTCAGAGCAACATCCATTAAAACAAGGATTGAAACAATTCAATGACGCTGCTGCTTCTCTTATACGATTCTTCTTTCAGAGCAACTTCCATTAAAACAAGGATTGAAACGTAGTAATGGGTTTCGATCGGTTGGTGAAGACACACAACCGAGGCGAGGGCGGTAATAGATCAACATCCACTAAAACAAGGATTGAAACCCCCTTCGCTTATTTGAAACCTTTGCATTTTGTCGGTCTTTCAGAGCTACTTCCACTAAAACAAGGATTGAAACCATTCAATGACGCTGCTGCTTCTCTTATACGATTCTTCTTTCAGAGCTACTTCCACTAAAACAAGGATTGAAACATCTCACGCTTCCCGCTTCAAGCAATGAATAATTGCTCTTTCAGAGCAACATCCATTAAAACAAGGATTGAAACTATATGTGCAAAGATAGAAAAAAACCTACAGAGGCTTTCAGAGCAACATCCATTAAAACAAGGATTGAAACGTAACCTCTATTGCGGTAAAGCCCCAATAAACCGAACTTTCAGAGCAACATCCATTAAAACAAGGATTGAAACGTTTTGGCATGCTTACTTCTGCCACCTTTTTACCTCCCTTTCAGAGCAACATCCATTAAAACAAGGATTGAAACATATAATAGATTCAGCTACAGCATTGTATGAACAACTTTCAGAGCAACATCCATTAAAACAAGGATTGAGACTAGCTTTCTAAGATTTCTTCTCTTTGGATTTTAGACACTTTCAGAGCAACATCCATTAAAACAAGGATTGAAACGTAGTAATGGGTTTCGATCGGTTGGTGAAGACACACAACCGAGGCGAGGGCGGTAATAGATCAACATCCACTAAAGAAAGGATTGAAACCCCCTTCGCTTATTTGAAACCTTTGCATTTTGTCGGTCTTTCAGAGCTACTTCCACTAAAACAAGGATTGAAACCATTCAATGACGCTGCTGCTTCTCTTATACGATTCTTCTTTCAGAGCTACTTCCACTAAAACAAGGATTGAAACGTAGTAATGGGTTTCGATCGGTTGGTGAAGACACACAACCGAGGCGAGGGCGGTAATAGATCAACATCCACTAAAGAAAGGATTGAAACGCCCTTCGCTTATTTGAAACCTTTGCATTTTGTCGGTCTTTCAGAGCTACTTCCACTAAAACAAGGATTGAAACCATTCAATGACGCTGCTGCTTCTCTTATACGATTCTTCTTTCAGAGCTACTTCCACTAAAACAAGGATTGAAATTCAAGTTTCCAGTTCTTATCACCAAGGGGCTGCTTAAGCATTGTCTAAACGGTAATTTCTACGTGATTGCCTTCCGGGTCGAGCACTACGCTTTCGTAGTATCCATCTCCTGTAGTACGAGGCGCTCCTATTACCTGATAACCATCGTTTTGTAGTTGTTGGGTAAGTTGATCTACTTTTGCTTTGCTCCCTACGCTGATCGCCAAATGAGCCAAGCCCAACTGGACTTGTTCTATTACTTGGGCAATGTCTGGTCGGTGCATGATTTCGAGTTGGCAACCACCCCTGCCAAAGGATAAAAAGTAGGAGGAAAACTTTTTCCTGGGGTTTACATATTTTTCGTTACTTATGGCATCGAAATAGGTGGTATAAAAACTGCGCATTTTTTCCAGGTTATTTACCCAAATGGCTATGTGTGCGATGTGCATAATAGTTTTGATTTAAGGGCTTCATCGGCTCATGTAGCACGTGACATTATTTGAAATAGAAAAAACCACTACAAAATGCAGTGGTTTTTTGGTAAATATTAAGCAGTAGTTTCTCTCATTTTCTTCGCTGCTTCTACCAGGTTAGTCAGGGCTACCTTAGTTTCTGCCCAATCTCTGGTCTTGAGCCCACAATCGGGATTTACCCAAATGTTTTGGGCGGGCAAAAACTCACTTGCTTTTTGTAGCAGGTGGGTCATTTCTTCGGTAGAAGGCACCCTCGGCGAATGAATATCGTACACCCCAGGACCAATCTCATTAGGATAACGAAATTCTCTAAAAGCTTCCAACAGCTCCATTTGCGACCTTGAAGTCTCTATCGTGATCACGTCAGCGTCCATGGCCGCTATTTGGGGGATAATGTCATTAAACTCCGAATAGCACATGTGGGTGTGTATTTGGGTTTCGTCTTTTACCCCCGACGAGGCAAGCCTAAAGGCATTTACTGCCCACTTCAGGTATACGTCCCAATCTTTGGTGCGCAAAGGCAAACCCTCTCTGATGGCGGGTTCGTCTATTTGTACTACCTGAATGCCTGCTTTTTCGAGGTCGCTTACCTCGTCTCTTATGGCAAGGGCTATTTGTTGGGCGGTAACCGAACGCGGCTGATCGTCTCTTACAAACGACCATTGCAAAATAGTAACTGGTCCGGTAAGCATGCCTTTGACCAGTTTTTGGGTTTGTTGTTGGGCAAAACTGCTCCAGCGCACCGTCATTGCCTCACTGCGTTGTACATCGCCAAAAATAATGGGAGGCTTCACCCCGCGCGATCCATAACTTTGCACCCAACCGTTTTTGGTAAAAACAAAGCCTTCCAACAGTTCGCCAAAGTACTCTACCATGTCGTTGCGCTCGTATTCGCCATGCACCAACACGTCGAGTCCTACGCTTTCTTGCCAGCGAATGGTTTGTTCAATGTTTTGCTGGAGCAAGTCTTCGTATTCTGCTTGGGTAAGTTGCCCTTTTTTAAATTGCTGCCTTAGTTTTCTTATTTCGGCAGTCTGCGGAAAAGAGCCTATAGTGGTGGTAGGAAACACCGGCAAATTGAGTTTTTCTCTTTGCCTTAGCTGGCGCGTCTCAAAAGTACTGTCACGCGTGTAGTCTTCAGGCTTGATGGCAACTACCCGTTGTTTCACCTCAGACTTATGAATCAGTTCCGATTGCTGACGACTTTCTATGTCTAGCATGTTTTGGGTAAGCCACTGTTTCACGCTTTGGTGGGTATCAGACTGGCAAAGTTTTTTCAACACTGCTACCTCCTCTACTTTTTGTTTGGCAAAAGCCAACCACCTTTTAATGCCTTGGGGCAACACCTCTTCGTTGGTTTCCAGGTCGAGGTCGCAAGGTGTATGCAGCAACGAGCAAGAAGTAGCCACCATTACCCGGTCTTGTCCCAGCTTTTCAACCGCTTGGTTGATCATAGGCAAAGACTTGGTGAAGTCGTTTTTCCAGATATTGCGTCCATCTACCAAACCCAACGAAAGACTCACGTCAGGCTTGAGGTGGTCTAATACAGCCCCTAACTGGTTTACATCCCGTGCCAAATCAATGTGCAAGGCACAAGCGGGCAACTCACACGCCAAAGCGGTGTTTTGGCGCAAGCCTTCAAAATAAGTAGTAAGAATAATTTTTGCCTGAGGCACTTCTTTTTTAATGGTTTCGTAGGTAGTGCGCAATGCTTTTTGCTCTTCCTTGCTTAAATCCATCACCAAAAAAGGTTCGTCTATTTGTATCCAGTCAGCCCCTGCATCGCACAATTGACGCAGCAACTCTATATATACAGGCAAAAGGCGCTCAAGCAATGTAATCCGGTGAAAACCCTTCTCTTTTTCTTTGCCTAACAATAAAAACGACACTGGGCTAAGCAACACAGGTTTGGTATGAATACCCAGGGCTTTGCTCTCCAAAAACTCCCGCACTGGTTTGTCGTCGTACAAAGCAAACGTTTGACTTGCCGCAAACTCAGGCACCATATAGTGGTAGTTGGTGTCAAACCACTTGGTCATTTCCATGGCTATTACGTCATCATCGCCTTTTTGATACCCCCTTGCCATCGCAAAATACAAGTCGGTTTTGCTCAAAGCCTTGAGCGGTTGATAACGTTCAGGAATAACGCCAAAAGCGAGCACGGTGTCCAGTACTTGGTCGTAGTAAGAAAAATCGTTGGCAGGAATTAAGTCTACCCCTTGCTCTTGTTGGGTTTGCCAGTTAAAGGCGCGTTGCTCCTGCCCTACTTTGAGCAATTCGTCTACGGTAATTTTGCCTTTCCAATACTTTTCGCAGGCTTTTTTTAGTTCACGATGGGCACCAATACGCGGGTACCCCAAAATATTTGTAAACATAGGATGTGTAATTTGCAGAAATGGGCTTTAAACATACGCTATACTTTGGGTAAAGCCATTCCTTAGATGAACAAAAATACTTTCAATGCCTTTGTATTGGCTTTCGCAAATTTTTTGTGTCTAAAGAATGCTACAACCCTTGCCCCAAAGCCACACCCAAGATATCCAAGGTATCGCCATGTAGTAGGTATACAATAAGCCTTGCTTTGGCAGAAATTGCCCAGAGAGGTTTATCTAAGAGAGGTATCAGTCTTTAACATCACTTCAAAATCGCGAAAGCGTGTTATCTTGATAATAAGGCAAGTCTCCTGGCTTTTGGCATTCTTATCCCACCTTCCCGTTCACAGTCGAACAGTGGTGTTTGATAAATAACAGATAAGAACTCTTACGCCAATTTACAGTTGCGCGTCAGCTCGTGATTTTCACACGATTCCTTTTTAATTGCTGTTTCCAGCAAACCATTATTATGATTGATATTGAACTCATCTAAAGCTTATTTTTGCTTAGGATGGGTTCAGTTATAACAAAGAACTGGTACAAATGAAGGTAACTTTTTTGACAAAATAAAGCAATTGTTAACAAAAGTAGATGGAGGGTTTTTAATAAAATAGCGTATTTATACTAGAATTAAAGTGATTACCTGCGGTGAGCTCGTCACAGCAAGCTGCCCCGATGAATCGGGATTTATAAATAGACTCGGTTTTAGGATTTACAGGATTAGCTGAAGCAGAACTCAGCACAGCAAGCTGTAGCTTCGGTTGATTAATGTTGGTATTCAGACAATTAGTCAAAATCCATCCTCAAAACCATTTTTGTTTAAGTATACCTACTTGGCAGATTTCAAAAACCTGCCAAGTAGGAGTAGAATTACCTTATGAAATACAGTAGTAATAGTACTACTGCTTTACACTGTTCCATATATCGAGGTGCATCTTCCAAACTCCCTGTACTTTTTTCCACACTACCACATACTTGCCTTGCCACGACGATGCTTGTTTGCCTTGTCGCTGGGTTTTGCCTTTGTAATAGCCGTAGTCGTAAGCAGTGGTACCCACTATTTCTATTTTTTCGGGCATAAGTTTGTGCTCCAGGTGGGCTACTTGGGCATTAAAACTCCAATATTTGCGAATGGCTTCATGGCCTTGCATGATTTTGGTGCGATTGGGAAAAATAGACGCATCTTTAGTATAAAAGCTGACTATTTTTTCGGTGTCCTTGGCTACAAATGCCTTTGAAAAAGCCCTTGCCTGAGCCATAATTGCTTGTTGGTCTTTCTGGGCAGCAGTTTGTGCCCAGGTAGGGGTGCTCAGGGCAAACAAAAGCCCCCACACACCCCATAAAAAATGGTGTCTTTTCATACAATTATTTATTGCTGTTTTCAAGTAATAAAATCATTTCTTCGGCTACTCCAGCCGCCGATGCTGGGTTTTGCCCGGTCACCAAGCGGTCGCTTACTACTACGTGTTTGGCTTGTTTTTTGGTCGCTTTTGAGTACTTTACGCCTCTTTCTTTCAAACGATCTTCGAGCAAGAAGGGTAAAATGTGTTTGATTTTGGCATCTTCAGCATTAGAGTATCCGGTGGCTTTTTTGCCCGCGAGCAAGTAACTGCCATCGCTTAGTTTTACATTGAGCAACCCCGAAGGTCCGTGACACACTGCACCTACTACCTTATTGCTTTCGTACATTTTGGCGGTAATCTTCTGTAGTTTTTTATTGTCCGGAAAGTCCCACATCGTACCCTTGCCCCCTACATAATAAATGCCCGCATACTGATTTATGTCTACCTGATCGGGCGACAGTGTTTTTCTCAGTTCGTTTAAACGTTGCTTATCGCGAAAAAAGTGACGAGTGGTTTCGTCTACCGCAGCATTGGCTATACCATTGATTGCCAGCATACCTCCCTTAGGGCTCACAAAATCCACCTGATAACCTTTTTGGTTAAAAACCTCAAAAGGATAAGTAATTTCAGGAAGGTAAGTACCCGCCTTTTTGCTTGTGTTGCCTAGTTTTTCGTGGTTGGTTACTACAAACAGTATTTTTTTAGGCTGTAGCCTTTGCCCTTGATAAATCTTATTGACGATCTTCCACTCCTCTCCTACTTTCAACAACTGCATGTAGTCAACAAACCTAAAGTTGGGGTACTCAATGAGCACCTCTGCGTGGGCTATGTTTTTCATTACATTGATGGTGACTACCCGCCCTTTGCGGTTCGATTTTTTGCCTGGCTTAATCATCTTCACATAATCGTCAATAGGCATCAACTTGTATTGGTTACCCCTGATGCCTTGTAGCCGGGCATCAGCATGAAAAGCCTTGCGCAACAGGGCTACATCGCCATTGGTACCTCCGTCTATGTAATAGTTAAGGGTTTGGATGATGGCTTTTTTTTCTTGTTTTACCGATTGGGCTTGCGCCGAAACGGCTATAAATAGTCCTAAAATAAGTCCAGATAACTTGTGCATGGTTATTTGTTGTTTTTTTGATAAATAATGACACAAATAACGAGGGTATAAAATTCAAAATCTATTGAATTTATAAATCCATCAAACAAAAAAACATTCAACAAGAGCCATATAAGGGGGTTTAAGAATAAATTTTATTGACCGTGTACTCAAGAGGTTACTTTGTATTGCTTGCGATATTGTGAGGGAGTTTGCTGGACGTTTTTCTTAAATGCTGTATTAAAAGAGGACAAATTATTGAACCCACTTTCAAAAGCAATTCCTGCAATTTTGTAGTGGTCAAACGCTGGGGCGATGAGTAGCTTTTTGGCTTCGTCTATTCGGTATTGGTTTACAAAATCGGCAAAGTTTTTTGCCAAATGTTCATTGATCACTTGTGACAAAAGGTAAGCGGGCATATCCAGCATTTCGGCGAGCTTGGGCAAAGTCAATGCTGCATCTTTAAAAACCTTACCTTCTTCCATCAATGCCTTCACGCTGGCAATATGTGCCTGGGTAGTGTGGTCGGTCAAGGGGGAAGTTTTGTATTTGGGTTTGTCAAAAGTTTGAGTAAACACTTGTGGTTGGGTAAGCGCCAACAGACCAATGCAAAATACCAAAGAAGTATAAATGATCAGGGCATTTTGATACTTAAGAAAAGAGAAAAAATGACTGGTGGTATAAGCAAGCCATACCAACGCCAACATTGCCCAAAGGCTCCGCATCCAGGTCCATTTGGCTTTATCTAAAGTACTACTGTTTTTTTGGGCTTTGTAAGATTGATAAAAACGCCTGAGCCATAAAAAATTAATAATCAAGTATACCAACAAATAAGCGTGTAAACCTCGGTAATACCACAAAAAGAAAGGAACAATACTTTGCTTGAATGCACCACTGTAGTTGGGCGGATATAATATAATACTGCTGCAACACACAGCTACTACCCAAGGCACCAGCTGCAAAAAGTCTGTATTTCGCAAGCTAAAGGTGGGTTGGGCCAATGCCCGAAAGTAAAACATCATGAGTGCCCCAATGAGCAAGTAGCCCGACAAACCTATGTTTACGAGTACGTCGGGGTAGTGCCCAGTACTGACAATGTAAGCCGATTTACCCAAACGCATTACCAAAGCCAACAACAAAAACCCCAGCAACTTGTTGGCTTTTTGGTTGCCCCTTTTGCTGATAAAAAGGTATACCGCAAAAAACACACTTTGTAGTACGCCTGTATAAAAAAACAAAATCAGTAATACTCTCGAAAAACTCATACCCTTTGGTGATTATGGGATTGTATTGATATGTAAATATAACACATCTGATAAGATATACAGATTGACCTTACCACAAATAAAACTAGCACAATCATTGACTTAACCAATGGCAGCAGATAACTTGTTATATAACATGAAGCTTTTCCGACTATTCATGGCTTTGATTACCATTGCCTTTGCTTTAATTTTACCCACCAACCGCTCTGACCACTACCCCTCTAAGCGACAATTGACCTTAAGCAAGTATTGGAAACAAAGCGCTGTTCCTAAAGACTCTGCTAAAACAGCTTCACCCAAAAAACGCACCCAAACCAATGACACAATCACTATTGTTGGGGTGGGTGACCTCATGTTAGGAACTAATTACCCTCATAAATACTTGATTCCCCCTAATAATGGCAAAGATCTAATGGCTGATGTCACTCCCTTGATTCGACAAGCTGACGTGGCTTTTGGCAACCTCGCCAGCCCAGTACTCAATAAAGGAGGTAAGCGCAAATATTGCCGGGACTCTACCCACTGTTTTGCTTTTCGTACACC
The DNA here is from genome assembly GCF_000169175.1 of Microscilla marina ATCC 23134. Lineage (NCBI taxonomy): Bacteria > Pseudomonadati > Bacteroidota > Cytophagia > Cytophagales > Microscillaceae > Microscilla > Microscilla marina. The sequence continues at coordinate 65,077 of NZ_AAWS01000020.1, read as the reverse complement.
TGAGGCAGTAGCGCAAAATGTGATAGACAGTGGATTTGATGTACTCAATATAGGTAACAATCATATCAATGACTTTGGCAAGGCTGGGATTGTCAATACACTACAGTTTTTGCGTAAAAATCGAATCCCCCATGCAGGCTTAGACTCTATTCCTTACACCATTTTCGAGAAGAAAGGCATTCGTTATGGTTTTGCGGCTTTTACTCCTTACGATACTATCACTATCAATATGCACGATCGCTCCAGGGTAAGTCGCATTATTCAACATTTAAACCAACACACCGATATTGTCATTGTATCTGTAAGGGCAGGTGGCGAGGGTTCGGCTTATCAACAACTCACCAAACAGCCAGAGCACTTTGCGGGCGAAGACCGGGGCAATATCTATGCTTTTGCTCACTTTGCCATTGACCAGGGAGCAGATATTATATTTGGGCATGGCCCTCACGTAAGCCGTGCTATAGAGGTTTACAAAAAACGTTTTATTGCTTACAGTCTTGGTAATTTTTGCACCTATTCTGGCATTTACCGCAAAGGGGTAAGCGGCATAGCACCTATAGCAAGGGTAATGGTAAACCCACAAGGCGAGTTTCTGATGGCACAACTAGTATCTACCCGACAGCTTCGCAATGGTAAGGTAGTGATAGATGCAAAACAGCAGGTACTCAAAATCATCAAACGCCTGACTAAACTTGCTTTTCCAAAGTCAACGCTACACATTGATGACAAAGGCTGGGTAAGTTTGCTTACTACTCCCCAAAAATAGGTTCAACTTACCTGCCCAACCAAGCCTTTCGCAACCTCTTTTGTTGATCAGTGATATTTTTTACTGGTCTAAAATGATCATCTTTGGCATCATACGAAATACCCACCTTTAATAAATACTCTTTGAGGGGCAACGCCTTGGCATTGATGACATAGTCTGTAAAAAAATGTCGTATCTCAGGGAAAGTCATTTTAGCTATTTCAGCAATTAACTCTTTGTCTTTAAACGGCTTATGTTTGCCATACTTTGCCGACAAATCCTGCAAAAGGTGTTGGGTGCCATATTTTCCATTGGAGAGTTCTCTCAAACGAATGTCAAGGCATAATCCAATCAGAGCCCCCTTAAGGTAGACATTATAGTACTGATTGCTTAGGTTCAAGATATTTTTGCTCATCTGGGTAAAAGACAAACGGTTATTGAACTTTCGGCTGTTTACAATTTTTTGCCTTACATTTTGTAAAAACTCCGCTACTCCCTGTAGTTTTTGTTTTACAGGCATATGCAAGGTGGCATATTCGGTCATGCCTTCGTATAACCACAAATGCTGAGACATTTTAGGTTGATTAAAGTCGTAATTTGCTATTTCTTCAGAGTGGATATTGAGTGGAGTTACAATGTGAAAAAATTCGTGTGAGGCAATTTTGCGTACCAATGATGCAATAGGGTCCAGCTCGTCGTTGCTTGCTGCAAACAAATAAAACGAAGAGTAAGAGTGCTCCAGCGCATCTCCGGTAATACTACCTGGTTTGCCTATGCCATGACTTATAATAAAAGAGTAGTGATTTACAGGAAGCGTGCCTCCCAAATAATCTTTTTGAGCCTTTAGCAAACTTTTCAAATGTTGGGCTATTCCTGCCGAGTACTTATTGCCAGTATGCGAGTGTACAGCCACGGTTATTTTAGTATTGGCCACTTTTATCACTGTAGTATCAGGCTGGCTATACATCAAGGGGGCATCTATCAGGCTACGGTAGTCAGCCGCTAAAAATACATCTTTGGTGGGTTGTTTTTTGATTGCTAACAGAGAGGTAGCCCCAAAGAACCCAAGGGGTTTTACAAAGGTAAGCCGGACTGGCAATTTGGTCATGCCATCAAAATACCCAAACAAACAATTATGATTGATTACAAATAGCTCATCTTTGACAAAGCTGCTCGCTGCTGACTGATACGGCTTATTACCCAGATCTTTGTGTGTTTCATAACCATCGTCTACAGTATAACTCAACCTGTACAATTGGCGGGCGTTGTGTATTTTCCACCCATTCTTCCCTACTTTTTCATGCTTCAACTGTCTGCCTTGTACGGTTTCGGCCCGAAAGTTAGACACAAACTGCCCAAAATCAAGCTTACTATAAATGCCCGGTACAATTTGAGGTAAATAGTAGATCACTTCTTTTTGTTTGATGGCAGGTACCTTTAACACTACACGCAATTGATCATTCTCTACCTTGGTCAAGTCAACATCAAATTCATAAGCAGGTAACTTACTTTGACCTTGGACAACACTCACCCTGGCTAATGTCCAGAAAGGTAAAGTGTATAGTAAACTCACTTTTAAAATATGGTATATCCTCATCTAACTTATTTAAATAATTAGAAACATAATAAAACAACAGTATGTTACACCGTATAATTTTCAACGCCAATTAACCAAACAAAATAAAAAACCTCTGCATAATTATTGTGTAACTTTTTAGTAAAATTAACATCAATATCTTATACAAACAGAGTTTGATATCATTGCAGAATATAGGGAATAAACACTTAATCCCACCTTTATCTTAAAACATATTATCAATTAGTATATACACTTTTAAGAGAGTATATTTGGTTAAAAAAATCAAACCCATAATTATATTATTTTTTCTATAAAAATACAAAATTATACACAATAGGCGTTGTTCGTAGAATAGCCTGATAACCCGGCTTATAAATTGCCATTGTCATTGAAATCAAGTATTTTTGTAACACTTATTCGAAAATTTACATAGTAAGAATAAATTTTAGGTCAATGTTAGAAACAACACAAGATAACTATAAAGTAAAAGACATTACTTTAGCAGATTGGGGACGTAAAGAAATTGAACTTGCCGAAGCTGAAATGCCAGGTTTGATGGCTCTAAGAGAAGAATATGGAGAGTCTAAACCCTTGAAAGGTGCCCGCATCGCAGGATGTCTGCACATGACTATTCAAACTGCCGTTTTGATTGAAACTTTGGTTGCTTTAGGAGCAGAAGTTACCTGGTCATCTTGTAACATATTCTCTACTCAAGACCATGCCGCAGCCGCTATTGCTAAAGCAGGTATTCCTGTATTTGCCTGGAAAGGTATGAACGAAGAAGAGTTTGATTGGTGTATTGAAGCAAGCCTTAGGTCATTTGAAGATGGCAAACCTTTGAACATGATCTTGGATGATGGTGGAGACTTAACTAACCTTGTATTAGACAAAAACCAAGATTTAGTAAGTGATATCCGTGGCCTTTCAGAAGAAACCACTACTGGTGTACACCGTCTTTACGAAAGGGTAAAAAATGGCACACTCACTATGCCTGCCATCAACGTAAATGACTCTGTAACTAAGTCAAAATTTGACAACAAATATGGTTGTAAAGAGTCTTTGGTAGATGCCATTCGTCGTGCAACTGACGTAATGTTAGCTGGAAAAGTCGCCGTAGTTGCTGGTTATGGTGATGTAGGAAAAGGTTCTGCTGCATCTCTTCAAGGTGCTGGTGTACGTGTAATTGTTACTGAAGCTGATCCTATTTGTGCTTTACAAGCTGCAATGGACGGTTTCGAAGTAAAACCAATGCTCAAAGCTATTTCTGAGGTAGACTTGGTAGTGACTGCTACTGGTAACAAAGATATTATCACTTCTGAGCACTTTAAGCTCATGAAAGATAAAACAATCGTTTGTAACATTGGCCACTTTGACAATGAAATTGACGTTGCCTGGCTAAATGACAACTATGGTACTTCTAAAGTATCTGTAAAACCACAGGTAGACATCTACAACGTAGAAGGAAACGATATCATTCTTTTGGCAGAAGGTCGTTTGGTAAACCTTGGTTGTGCTATGGGTCACCCATCTTTTGTGATGTCTAACTCTTTCACAAACCAAGTATTGGCTCAAATAGAACTTTGGAACAACAGTGCTAACTACAACAACGAAGTTTATATGTTGCCTAAGCACTTAGACGAAAAAGTAGCCAACCTTCACCTTAGTAAAATTGGCGTAGAGCTTGAAAAACTAACTAAAGAACAAGCTGATTACATTGGAGTAAAACCAGAAGGTCCTTACAAGCCAGAACATTACCGCTACTAAGACAAAATAGAGTATAGACTCTATCAGAAAAATATATAAGGGTTGCTCTTATCAAGAGTAACCCTTTTTTATTGAAACTGCATTTCTACCCGTTTCTCTGTTACTTGCAAGCGTGCCAGCCTATTACAAATTACTGTCATGTTATGCTTTTCGTGCCCCACCGGAAAATTGTAACACACCGGATACCTTAAGTCTCTCGTCAAGTCGTTTATAATCTCATATACTGTTTGGCCAAAAAACGCATCATTGTCCTTTACCCCAGAGAAATGTCCTATAATTAATCCTGCCAGGTTATCCAGTTTTTTGGCACGTTTAAGCTGCACCATCATTCGGTCTATATGGTATAAGTACTCGTTTACCTCCTCAAGAAATAATATTTTCCCATCTGTATTTATTTCCGAAGGGGTACCTATAGCGTTTGCAAACAACGTGAGGTTTCCGCCTACAACAACTCCTTCTGCATTGCCCAGCTTATTCATCACACTCAATACCGAACTAATTTTAAGAGGTTGCCCAAACAAGGCCTGTTTCAAGCTCTCTATAGATACTTCTGTCTGTTTAGGAAAAAGTAAAGGCATAACGCCATGAATAGTTTCTACCCTTAGGTTATGCAAATGACAGTGCAACACGGTTACATCACTAAACCCCACAATCCATTTTGGGTACTTTAAGAACTTGGTAAAATCTAATTGATCTACAATCCTGGTAGTTCCATACCCCCCTCTTGCGCATATAATGGCTCTAATCTCGGGTTCATCTAACATTTGCTGAAAGTCTCCTGCCCGCTCTTCGTCTGTACCTGCAAACTGATAGTGGGTATTAAATAAGTTTTTGCCTAACACTACTTGCAAACCCCAACCCTCAAAAATAGATACTGCCATCTTAATTTCAGCCTCATTAATACTTCTAGCTGGCGCCACAATGGCTACTTTTTGCCCCGGTTGTAAATAAGGAGGTCTCATAATTTATTCTTGTTTCAAATACACATAAAAAAACCTGTTTGATCGTTGATCAAACAGGTTTAGAAACTAACAATTTTAAAGTATTAATTAGTCTTAATACCTAGTTTTTTTAGAACAACATCAGAAATATCATATTTCTTGTTTGAAAACAAGGCAGTTTCTTTTCGAATGATAAAGTTATATTTACCCTCTTTTGCTACCACTGCCAATGCTGCCTCTACTTTTTTGTAGATAGGATTCAACAAATTGCCTCTTTTCTTATCTATCCTTGTTTGGGCGGTTTGCTGAAACCGTTGTAACTCCATTTGTTGTTTTGATAATTGCTCACCTTTGGCTTTACGGGCTGCAGCCGACATTTTAGCTTCCTGTTGTCTAAAAGCCTGCACTTGTTTTTGAAACATTTGCTGCTTTCTTTTAAACTCATCTTCTAGTTTCTTGGTATAGGTTTGCATCTCAGTTTGTGCTCTTTTATACTCTGTCATTTTAGGCAACACGTACTGAGTATCAAAATAACCTATTTTATACTGTTGTGCCTGTGCGGTACCCAAAGTAAGCATACATAGCCCCAACATTAAAGTCCAAATTCTTTTCATAATTCAAATATCCTTATTTTTTATTATTTGAGCCTTTAGGAGTAATCTTTTTAGGCGTAATACCCATTTTTCTTAGTATATCGTCAGATATATTAAACGCTTTGGTATCATATACCAATTGGTCTTTTCTCAACACAAAGTCTATTTGCTTTTCAGCAGAATAAGTTTCTACATTCTTACTGATGCTCTTGTAAATAGGCGATAGTAATTGTTGTTCTTTTACCATCGTTTGTTGGCGGGCAGTACGATCAAACTTTACAAGTTCATCTTGCAATCTTTTCAATTCCTGCTCACGACTTGCCCTAATCAAATCACTCATAGTAGGCGCTTCTTTTTCATAGGCGCCAAACTTCTTTTTCAACTCCCCTTGCTTTTTCAGTAGTTCTGACTCCAACTGTTTTCTAAGGGCAGACAAATCTTTTTGTGCTTTCTTAAAAGCAGGAAGTTGCTGTGCCACATACTGTAAGTCTATAAAACGTACTTTAGGCGACGTTTGAGCCAATACATTCGACGTAAAACTTACCAACAGGATAAGTAATAATATATAAGTAGTTTTTTTCATGATGCCTTATTTATTGCCTTTCTTCGTAACCGTTACCCCCAAATCTTTCAATACCAAGTCTGAGATATTATCACCAGGCACTTCGTATAGCAAAGCTTCTTTTTTAATTATGATAGCAAAGTTATTAGCCTTGGCTACCTTGTCAATAGATGTTTGTACTTTCTTGGTAACAGGGTTAATTAACGCATTTTCCTTCTGTAAAGACTGCTGTCGGGCAGCTTGCTGAAACTGACGTAACTCCTGGTCAAGTTTGGTAATCTCTTGTTGACGTGTCTGAAGTATAGCCACTGGTGTAGCAGGTTTGGCACTTGCCAATTTCTGGTATTCGGCAATTTTACTTTGCATTTCTTTTTGCTTTTTATTAGCCTCTGCCGTCAATTGCTTTTTGTATATATCCAACGCACTTTGGATTTTCTTATATTCAGGTAAGTTGCTAAACACATATCCCGTATCAAAATACCCTATTTTGGCAGGTGCCTGAGCCATCACTTGCCCAAAGCTCCCTAATAAGATCACACCTAATAATAGTGCTTTTAAACCAAAAACTTTTTTTGTATCCATTATTCAAAGTTTAATTCAAGAGTTGTTTTAAATAATCTACCTAGAAAGATGATGCAATTTTACTAGAATAACTGTTGTTTCACAATCTAATTGATAGAATTATAATAATGGGTGGTATAATAAATATAAGCTATTTATTACTCCCCCATTAAAACGGCCACCTATTCATTTTATTTCAACTGACTAATCCTCCTCGGCAAGTCCTAACTGTACCAAAACCCTTTCTGTATAATCATGGGTTGGGCTGGCATAAATCATTATTAAATCACTGGATTTATCAAACACCACTTGGATTTTATAACGCCTAGCCACACGTTTGACAGCTTTTTGCAATTCTTCTTGAGCAGGTTTAATCAGCTCTTGCCTGCGCTGAAACAATAAGCCCTCATAACCAAAAACCTTTTTTTGATATTCTCTGGCTTCTTGTTCTTTCTTGGCAATTTCTTTCTGACGTTCATCCTTCATTTCTGCAGTCAGCAGAATCTCTTCTTGAATATACTTGGCACGCATTCGTTCTACAGCTTTTAGCTTAGCCTCTACTTGTTGCTGCCAGTTCGTTGCAGCTTTGTCAATTTCAGCCTTTGCTTTTTTATATGATTCCATTTGTTGTAGAATAAAATTAGAATCAATAAAGCCAAACTTCTGAGCACTTGCATAGGTAGCGCTCACAAGTATACACGCAAGAGAAAAAAATACACTTTTTAACATAGTTTCCGATTTTTATGTGACAAAATTTCTATCGTAAGATTTGTCCAATCGTAAAGTGAAACTGTCCTTTGTTTGCTCCAGGAGCCCCCCTAACCTCATCAAATCCATATCCCCAGTCTAAGCCAAGCATACCGAAAGCAGGCATAAAGATACGTGCTCCAATACCAGCAGACCTGTAAATATCGAAAGGATTAAAGTTAGCATAGCTACCCCAGTTATTTCCACCTTCAAGAAAACCTAAGATAAAGATGGTTGCTGAAGGATTCAGTGAAATAGGATAACGTAGCTCCATCACAAATTTATTAAAAGCAATACCTGCTTCCTGCCTTCCGTCTGTCAGGCGCACTGGCTGTATACTGTTATTATTATATCCTCGTAAACCAATAATATCGTTGCCTAAAAGAAAGTTTTGCCCTGATAAACCATCACCTCCTAATATAAATCTTTCGAAAGGTCCATACCCAACATCAGCATTATACAAACCTAAGAAACCAAAGTGTGCACGAGTATGGAAAACCAAATCGCCCACTATTGGAGTAAAGAATGATGCATCGAACATCCATTTATGGTATTCTATCAATGCAAACTTTTCCTGGTCAGATAATGTTGTGTAATCCTTGTTGTTAAACAAAGAGTAGGGAGGGGTTAAATTGATACTCAGAGACAAGCTAGACCCGTTACGTGAATAAGTAGGGTTATCAATGCTATTTCGTGAGATTACAGTATTAAATGTAAAACTTTGAGAAATGCCCGCAGATGTAAAAGCACTAAAATTATCATTGTTGTACACCTGATAACCAAGAGAGTTGATCACTGTAAAATAGTTATCTGGCCATTTCAACCTTCTACCTAAACTCAAGGTCACACTTGAAACTTGTAAAGAACCAAGCACCTGATCAAACTGAATATTACGCTGAATAGAATGACTAAGAGATACGGTAAATGAATTGGGTTTACGTCCACCTAACCACGGCTCAGTAAAGGTCAAAGAATAAGTCTGAAACCTTGTACCATTCGCCTGCATTCTCAAGGCAAGGCGTTGTCCATCGCCAGAAGGCAAAGGTCGCCAGTTGCTTAAGCGCCCCATTTTACGCACTGAAAAGTTGTTAAAAACAAGCCCTAGGGTACCAATGAAACCAAAGCCTCCACCCCAACCACCAGATAACTCTATTTGGTCACTGGGCTTTTCTTCTACTGTGTACTCAATGTCTACATTTCCATTTTCAGGATGTGGAACAGGCTTAATGTCTAGGTTTTCGGGGTTAAAATACTGTAAACCAATGATCTCTCGTTGGGTACGAATGATGTTACGTCGGCTAAACTTTTGACCGGGGGTAGTTCTCACTTCGCGTATTACTACGTGGTCACTTGTTTTGGTATTTCCTTTAAGTATTACCTTATTAATAGTGGCTTGAGGTCCTTCATAAATTTGCATTGCTACATCAATAGAGTCTCCTTCTATAGATACCTCCACAGGGGTTACTCTAAAAAACAAGTAGCCATCATCCATATATAGAGAGGTAATGTCTAAACTGGTTTGGCTAAAATTCAAGCGTTTATTTAAGTCTTCCAGGTTATAGACATCTCCTTTATTAATGCCTAAAACTTTTCCAAGTTGTTCATCACTATACAAGTAGTTACCTTGCCAGGTAATACTTCTAAAATAGTAACGACGTCCTTCTTCTATTTTTATATCAATGTATACTAGGCCATCTTTGCCTCTACTTACTTTATCTTCTATAATTCGGGCATCTCTAAACCCCTGTCTATTATAATAAGCAATCAGCTTGGCTTTATCTTCTTCAAAGTTGCTTTGTACATACTTTGATCTTTTGAATATTCTATACCACTTTTTTTGCTTAGTAGCTTTTAACTTTCGCCTTAGTTTTTTATCTGAAAAAACCTTGTTTCCTGTAAAGTTAATACGACGAACCTTGACCTTGCTTTTCTTTACAACTTTGATTTTCAGAATTACACCGTTTGCTACCAATTTATCAGGAATTTCTTCTAAAAAGACTTCAGCATCCAAAAATCCTTTACCTATAAAGTATTCTTTTGTTCTTTGTTTGATATTCTTTTTCTTGGAACTTGTCAAAATTCGCCCAAGCTTAATATTTTCTCCTACTTTATCTCTTTGCCCTCGGGTAAAATTCTCATACTGCACCCTTGTCAGTCGGGGTCTTTCTTTTACCTGAATATTGAAAAAGACTTTATCTCCTTCAACTTTCGCAATTGACAACTTTACATCTCCCAAAATCCCTTGCTTCCATAAGCGTTTTATAGCGCTACTTACTTTAGGTCCAGGAATCAAAATCTTGTCACCTGTTTTTAAACCAGAAATGGAGATTAACACATTGGGGGATAAGTATTTGGCTCCTGTAACGGTAACACCACCTATGATATATTGTTTTGGAGTTCTGTAGTCTATATCTACTACTTGTGCCTGGGTTTGTGTAATAGAAATTACTAATGAGCATAGTATTAGTCCTAAAACTGAAAATCCCCGAAAACGGGGCAATTTAACTTGCTTTTTCATCAATTAATCATTTAATAAATTCACTTGTTCACTAGTCTTACCAAATCGTCTTTCTCGTTTTTGGTAATCTATAATTGCTTCATACAAGTGTTCGCGCCTGAAATCCGGCCATAGAATAGGTGATATGTAAATTTCGGAGTAAGCCAATTGCCAGAGCAAAAAATTACTTACCCTCATTTCGCCACTTGTCCTGATCATTAGCTCAGGGTCAGGCATTTTATCGGTGCTGAGGTATTTAGAAAAGAGGTTTGTGTTAATATCATGAGGATCAACTTTACCATTTTTCACATCATGTGCGATGTCCTTCACTGCATTCACAATGTCCCAGCGTCCGCTATAACTCAAAGCCAATGTCAATGTAAGTCCTGTATGATCTTTGGTAAGCTCTATAGCTTCTGCCAACTCACGCTGACAACCCTTAGGTAGATCATCTCTATTGCCAATAGATTGCAGTTTTACATTGTTTTTGACAAGCGTCTTGACCTCCTTACGTATAGTAGAGACCAAAAGCTTCATCAAGGCTTCAACTTCGGCTTTAGGGCGAGACCAGTTTTCTGTCGAAAAAGCATATAATGTCAGGTATTTGATGCCTAACTCTGCTGATGCCTCTGTAACATCTCTTACAGCTTTTACAGCGTTTTTGTGTCCAAAAACACGACGAGCACCTTTTTTCTTTGCCCATCTACCGTTGCCGTCCATAATAACAGCAATGTGCTGTGGTAAATTTTCAGAATTTATATTATCTTTCATTCAAAGCGGAAAGCTTTAAAATAGTGTCAATTTATAGCAAATTGACACCATTTATTAATCGAGACGCAAGTTATAAAAATGGATTGGTTATTTAAATTCTTATAAAGAATAATTATAGTCTTATTCTTTATTTGTGTTTTTAAGGAGGGAGATATTAAAAAGTTTTAATTTTTATAGGGCAAAGTCTTTTGGGAATTGGCATTACATAGCTAAGCGTAAAACCAGTAAAGAAGTACATATCATTATCGGCAGTATTGCCAGTAAAGTAAAGGGGGTTGCGTGGAGTACCAGCTTGATCTACATTTACTCCAATATCATCAATAAAATCAGTAAAAGTTTTACGGGCGCCAAACTCCATCCCCAGGTTGAGTTTATCATTCAACATAAACTTCATGCCTATACCTATTGGGATAGTGATAGAGTATAAGTCATAAGTAGGTAGAAGATTATATCGGGGAGACATTTTCATACCACCCACACCAACAAAAAGATAAGGAGTCCAGGTTTCAGGAAACTTGAGGTTGCGTCTAAAATCTCTAAAGTTATATTCTATCTGTGCAGATAGCTCCAGCAAGTCGGTCTGAAAGAAATGTCCCCGCTGTTGAGATATAAAATCAGTACCATTAGCATCGGTACCATCAACTTTTCCGTAAGTAAAGTTTCCCCTGATACTAATAGATCGGCTAAAGTTTCCACGATAAAAAGCGCCAACCGCTATACGATTTGCAATATTATCTATCTGATGTAAGTTAGGAAAATATTGGGACATTTCACCTTTGTAGCTGGCAAGTCCAGCCATTATCCCTACCTCATGTATTTGTGCTTTTGCAGGAGAGTAAACCAATACAGAGGCTAAAATAGCTATGAATATATATTTGAGAGATTTCATTCTACACAATTTTCTAAAATGTATAAGTATTTGATTGATTATCTAATTTGAGGACACTTCAAACCCACATTAATGATATAGGATAGTCTGATACCAGCTACAAGATAAATATCATTGTTTCCAGCTTCCCCTCTTTTATCGCCTTTGCTTCCAAAGCCAGCAATCGTATTGTAAGGGTTGCCATCACTACCTACGTAAGTAACTCGAGGGCTTACTTGCTCTAGAATACGACTCAAGTCTGGCTCACGGCTTCTGCCTGTTACAGCATTGTTTGTTTCTAGTGTACGATTAGATAATGAACGAACCAAATCACTCTGTAAGTCACCCATATCGGGGTAAGTGCCACTTACATCATCTATCTGATCAAAGAATAAATAACGAAATGCCAATTCAAACGAAAGGTTAGTACGGTCGTTGAGTTTCCACTTTACCCCTGCACCAAAAATAAGTGCCGGTTGAATACGGGCATAAGGCTTGGCGTAACCTTCTACACCTGACTGTTGCCCTTCGGTACCTAGTGGCTGAAGAGCTACCCATTTGCCCCCAAACTCATCAGAAGTTTTGGCCTTGGGATTATGATGAAATACAGCAATTCCCCCTAGGATGTAAGGAGTAAAGTTAGCCCGACGGTAATATTTTCCGCTGCTTCCTATAATATTATACTCACCCACGAGCGATAATTCCTTAATATCGTTTCGAAAGTGAGTATTACGCATATAGCGATAACGGTGTCGTGCATTGTTTGGACTTGCAGAGATAAAATCGTCGCCACGTAAACGACCATAAGTAAATTCTAGGCGTACATGAAAATTACTACTAAGTTTTCGTTGTACATTGATGGCAATACTTGGACGCAAAAAACGCCATTCGGGAGCCACATATTGGGTCAAAGGGTTCATATCTCCAAAATAGTTGATCGTACCCACTTGTGCCCCAACTGTAATAAAACCTTCGGTAACTCTTCTGTTAAACCTTTGTGCTTCTACGTTGTAACCAGCTAATGATAATAAAGTGATAATTAGCAGTATCCTATATTTATTCATACCACATTTTTTTTACAAAAATACCTATTTAACATTATCATACATACAAAGTCTTAGTTACGAATATCTAACCCCCAACTAAGTTTTCTTCGCAATGTATTTAAAAAATTATCTTCATTCATTTTTAGCAGCTGTGTTCTAAATCGCTCTTTTTTCACTGCTATCTGTACTGATGCATCTATTACTTTAGAACGAGAATCTAACGAAACCAAGAAATTTTTACTTCTGCCTTCTATCTCGAATGATATAATGCTGTCATCTGAAATAATCAAAGGCCTTACGTTTAAGTTATGTGGGCTAATTGGCGCAATGATAAAGTTGTTTGATTCGGGTAGTACTACTGGTCCACCACAACTTAAAGAATAACCTGTAGAACCAGTGGGTGTTGAAACGATCAAACCATCTGCCCAGTAAGAGTTCAAGTATTCACCATTGATATATGTGTGTACCACAATCATTGACGAAGTGTCTCTTTTTGTAATTGCCAACTCATTCAAGCCAAAATTCAAGCCGTCAAAAATATCAGTGTCAGACTCTAGGCTTACCAAACTTCGCGAGTCTATACGGTAATACCCCTTGCATATACTACTGATGGCTGCCCCTATTTCTTCTGGCGCAGTAGTTGCCAAAAAACCTAAACGCCCTGTATTGATGCCCAAAATTGGTATTTCTTTATCTGCTACTTGGGTCACAGACTCAAGCAGAGTGCCGTCTCCCCCAAGACTAAATAAGAAATCTGCACCTTTAAGATCATCCTTATTGGTGTAAATAGAAGTACTCAAAGGATCAACACCTACCTCTTTCAGAAACTCATAAAATATTGATGACACTTGTACATCAATCCCTCTTTGTTTTAATTCTTTAAACATTCCTTGTACATAAGGCGTAGTTTCTGTGCGAAATGTTCTTCCATGTATGGCAATATTCATTCGTTCAAACTATTTGACTAACGAAGAAAAATGTATCATATTGAATAATTACCCTCATTGATAATATAAGAATAAATTATTGCTACATAACATACACTTTCCAGACTATGAATCAAGCAAATTCCAGATTTATAACTTGCTGGTATATTGTGTTTTATTGTTAATATTTTGAGCGCAAAGAACCGTCACCATCTGTATGGATAGTGAATGGTGATATATTAAAGAATGGTGATAATAGAATGATCTGTGTTATTTATATTATAACAAATACGACTCAGGTCTTGTTTAGTTGTACACTCAAACCTAACTTTTACAACTTTTTGAAAGAATACTAGTTTAACCGTTACAAATCTAAATATCTGAATAAAATATCCAGACGTTCTTTATCTATTTCCTGGTTTTCAGCGGCTTGAAATTTAGCTATAATTCTGTAGCTAAACCGTTCAAAAGTAGAAATGATACGAGCCAGGTCTGTTTTATCTACTTTTATAGTTACATTGATTTTTGATGGATCTTGATTGTCTGTGGCAATATAAGTACTTAAAATCTTGGCATTGTTAGATTCGACCAAACGGCTGATCTCTGTAAGTGAGTAGTCTCTCTGATCCATCCATAAAACAAAGATACTGCCGGGCTCTTTCATTGCAGTAGATTTTGCAAATGCGCTTAAGGTATCATTCATTGTAACAACTCCTAAAAAGTTATTTTCTTCCCCTAACACAGGTATTACATCTACCCCATAAGTATCAGCTACCTTCAATACGTCGTAAAAGTGCTGGTAATAAGATACAAATATGTCTTGACCAAATAACTGAAGGTCTTTGATCAAAGCATTTTGATTGTTGTATTTGTATATAATATCTTCACCGATTAAACCTATATATTCACCATTATCAACTACAGGAAGCTGATTAACACGTAATTCTTCCATCCAGGTCAACCCCTTGTTTATAGAGTCTGTCGGTTTTAATGGTGGAATCATGTGATTAATTAGCTCTTCGGCGATCATAATTTTCTTATTTAAGTTTATTTTAACAAGCTATGCCAAATAAGTATTTGGCATGACTGAATTATCTTTATTTGTCTTTTATGATAATTTTATTGTACTATTCGGCACTCAAAGTAACAACGCTAAAGTCAGAACTTTAGGTATCTGCTTAAATTTATTTATATAAGTTGCATCAACCCAATACATGCATTTTTTTGAACAATACTAACACTATTACTAAGCAATATTTATAACCAGTACTGAAGTAGGTGTTAATATAGAGCATTTTTTTCATCTATTATAACATCATTTTTACCCACTTATTTGTAAGGTTTGATAAGCGAAAGAAAACAGGCTATTATATTAATATTTCTTTTTAATAATGTTTCAATGGCTTGCTTCCAAAACACATCTACTAGCTAAGACGTAAAATAAACATAAACCCCTGATAATTCAAAACAAGTGCTTTTGGCAAAGCGTAAGTTTTAAGTAAAAAACAGAGAGAATTCTTTAGAGGTTCATCTAATGAAAAGAAAATGTTTGAATGGTACAGTGAAAATATAGGCAGTTCTCACGTTAAAACCTTGAAAATTATAGAATGATTTATTTGATTTCAAGGCTTTTCTGTATTGAATCTACACTTGGTAAAACAGATTATATAGAGTTTCGAATCATATCTGAGATATTGTTTTTGTTTTTCTTCCCTGCTAATTCTTTCCCTATCTTTTTGATAGTGCTATACAAAATAGATTTTTTCTCCATTTTGGCCTTAAAACTTCCAGTTCCTTCTAGAGTCCAAATTAAAAATGTCATGATAATGGCATATTTGAACAAACCAATGACTGCTCCAATAATATTATCCCAGCTTCCAGGAAAGTCGTAGTCTATTTCTGTTTTAAAGTGATCGCCAATCTTATCTAAAAGGACTATGGCTAATAGCGCACCTAAAACAAATACAAGTCTGGGGTATGCTTCTACACTGAACTTAAAAGCGTGTTCGCGCAAAAGGCTTAATAATAAACCTACTACTTTGAAGCATATAATGAAGGCAATAGAATAGTGCAAGATGCTTACCACTTCTGACAGTAGCCCTTTTCTGAAGCCAATATAAGCTCCCCATGCCATAGGGAGCAATACCATTGCATCTAGTATTAATGCTGCTATTTGCATATTTTAGTTTGCCAATAAAGTTTTTACCATACTGGCAATTGCTTTGCCATCTGCCTGGCCAGCCAAAGCTTTAGAGGCAGATCCCATCACCTTGCCCATATCTTTAGGGCTTGATGCTCCTACTTGTTGAATAATTTCTTTGAGTTTTGCAGATAGTTCATCCTCTGATAATTGTTTGGGCAGGTACTTTTCAATGATGGCAATCTCATCTTCTTCGTTTTTTGCCAACTCAGCTCTACCTTGTTCATGGTATATCCGGGCAGATTCACGTCTTTGTTTAGCTGCTTTGCTTAAAAGCTGTATTTCATCCTCCTCGCTTAGCTCACCAGTTTTGCCCTCTTTGGTTTCTTCTAATAAAATTAATGATTTAATTGCACGCAACGCACGTAAAGACTCTTTGTCTTTTGCCCTCATAGCATCTTTAATATCAGCATCTATTTGGGTTTTTAAACTCATATCTTTTTAGTTTTAGGTTTTTTCTTGGATTATTTGTTTTATATACTGATTTATAGAGTGTTTTGATTTTGAATAATAAAGTAAATTTACATAAAAACTACTAAAATGACCAAACTTAGTGTAAATATCAACAAAGTCGCTACTTTAAGAAATGCCAGAGGTGGCAACAACCCTGATGTAATAAAGGTAGCACAAGATTGTGAACGATTTGGCGCACAGGGCATCACAGTTCACCCACGCCCTGACGAACGGCATATCCGCTATCAGGATGTAATGGATTTGCAAAAAGTGGTAACCACGGAGTTTAACATTGAGGGTAATCCAAATGGGCGTTTTCTGGAGTTGGTTAAGAAAATAAAACCAACCCAAGTAACACTGGTACCTGATGCAGAAGATGTATTAACCTCAGATACGGGCTGGGACACCATTAAGTATGAAGTTTTTTTGACTGAAACAATTGCAGAGTTAAAATCTTATGGTATGCGTACTTCTATTTTTATCAATCCAGCAAAGGATTTAATAACAGGAGCGGCTAAGGTAGGAGCTGACCGCATTGAGTTTTATACAGGCCCTTACGCCGAACAATACAGCAAAGACTGTGAACAAGCCATAGAAGCTTATGTCGAGTGTGCTAAACTTGCCAATAGTCTGGGGTTGGGAATCAATGCAGGGCACGATTTGGACTTAACAAACCTGCAATATCTTAAACACCAAATCCCTGCGTTGAAAGAGGTGTCTATTGGGCATGCATTGATTTGTGATGCCTTGTATTATGGTTTAGAAAATACTATCCAAATGTATTTGAGGGAGTTACAATAAAGGCATAATAAAACCCTCTTGTTGTTACTTTGGTCTAAGGTTAGACCTAACATCAAGAGGGCAGTTTTGTTTTTACAATGCCTGATATTCCAACATAAAGTTACATTGAAAGTTTTTATGGGTAAATAACAGCTATTATTTATGTCAAAGAATGTATAAAGTAAATTTTAAACACTGCTTAACCATCTTATAGCAGCCCCTTCATCTTCAAAGTTTTTATAAGTAATTCCGCCGTCAAAAGCCATCTCAGTTTGTTCTGCTGAAAGCGAAGCAAAAATGTTGCTCGATACAATAGTAGCGGCGTGCTTTAGTCCTAAACTAGCCGCTTTAGGCAACCACTCTTCAGCTATCCATTTGTCTATACCTACCGGGTAAGGACCTTTGATTGCGGTGTTATAGTTTAAAACTTTAGTTCTACCAGTAGCTTTAATTACTTCTAACTCTTTGAGCATTCCTGCTTTTGACCTTTCAATCTTCTGAAAGCCCTGCCAATGTACAGTAATCCAATCATTATCAGCTGCAGCTTCTATTTCAAAGTATACTTTGACATCTTTTAAACATTCTTTTGGGTAATGAGTCATATTGGTTAAAAATTACAAGTTAAGACATTACTTAAAAGCAAGAACAATTGATTAACATATAGCCATACAAGTTACTTACTTTTAAAGGATGGAATTATAATTAATTATTCTAAATTTATATAAAAACATTTTAGGGAGAACAAGTTCAGTAATTATGTTACCCATATCCATTTTATCAATGGTAATTATATCATTTTGACTTTTCTTCCAGGGAAGTCGCGTAAATATTCAAGGTCAGATCCTTCTTTACTGATGAGCCACAACAAAGGACAAACAGCCCTTACTGTAGGGTTTGAAGCATAACCATCTGTAAAGTAAATTAATGCATCGGGGCGGTATACATCATTGGCATACTGCAATGGTGGTTCAAAGGCAGTTCCTCCTCCTCCACTTACTGTTTTAGGGGTTTTACCACTATAATAATACTCTGAGTGAATAGCAGTGTCACACTCTATTACAAACACTTCTGTTCCTTGTTTCCATATATGGTATACTTCATTAAAAAAATCTTTAAGTTCTTCCATATTGATACTTCCAGAGGTATCTATAGCAATTAAGAGTTTTTGTTTCTTTTTTACTTTAATGCCAGGGTTTGTGCCATACCTTTTAGACGGTCGTCGCAGTGTATTTCTGATTTCGGTGCGACTACTGCTATTGGCAAAAAGCTTTAATACCCTTTTCCAATTTACTATTGGCACCATAGACTTTTCAAATTCTTCGAGGTATTGCTGTAAACCTGCTGGTAATTTGCCAAAATCTTTAGACTTTACCCTCTTCAACGTATTTTCTAATGCTTGGTTAACCGCAGCTTCGGCAATATCTTTTTCAGCACTTGATAGTTTATCTATTTCTTTCCAAAAAGAGTGGCGTTTTTGGTTTTCAGCATCCTGATCCAAAAAATTCTTCAGGTTTTTCCAAGCCTCATTGCCTTCTGCTTCCTCCTCATTTTTGCCGTCAGCAAATTTATTGTACAAATCAAGCAGTGCATTATAATAATGGTTGACGTGTTGATGGGGCTCTAGGTTTAGCTCAGGAAAATTACTTAGCAGTACAGCTCCTTCAATCAGTTGGTTAGCAGCCACATACTGATTTACAACTATATCAGCAGCTACATTAAAGATGGTTTTTTGGCTAAAGCTTTTGTAACGGAATATATGTTTGAAAACGATGTGTAAGATTTCGTGTTTGATTCCTCCATACTTAAAATCTTCGTTGGTAAGCGAATCTGTCCAAAACTTAGAGTTAATATACAAAGTAATCAAGCTATTGTGATACCCCACAGCCAGTGTATCAATTTCTTTACTTACTTTTTTTATCAAACCTGTAAAAAAGTGTCCATAAAAAGGCTCTTGTAAAAGTAATTGAATACTTACTTTTGACACGTCCTCTAATATTTGTTCGTCGTTTTGCATTCTTTTCTCCTAGTATAAACAATAACTCCAATTTAATACGGTAAAAAGTTTGTGTTAGCTATTGTTCGTGGTTGTTTTTATCAAAAAAATAAAAATTGCTCTCTTCACAAATATACAAAATTTAAAAGAATGCCTATTACTGCCTGACTATAGTACTTAAACAAAAAAAACTGACCCTGAACGTATTGTACAAACACGCTCAGAGTCAGCTAAATAAATAATTTACTTACAATATTACATTTTCAATACCCTAAAGCTTTTAGACGCTCCATTACTTAACAGTAAAGTTATAGAGTAGGTGCCTTTGGGCAAGTGTTGGCTTTGCCATATTGTATTTGATTGCCCCTCTTTAAACTCCTGACACCCTATTTGCCGCCCTTTCACATCATATAAAATCAGTTTTTTTAATTGAGATTTATCAGTGTAAACTCTAAGATAATCAACAAATGGGTTAGGATAAATGGCTACTTCGGGTAAAAAACCTCTATCTACCCCGTTAGGGTCAAGTACTTGAATGTAATTTGGGCGGATAATTGAATGACTACCTAACGCATTGATAATGGTCAATTTTACGGCATACGTTCCTGCCTGATCATATATGTGGTTTGGGTTTTCATCCATTGCATCTTCTGTTCCATCACCGTCAAAATCCCAGCTATAAGCAACACTTTCGCTGGTGTCAGTTAGGCTTGTATTTACAAAACTTACTGTTTCTTGAATATTATATTGAAGTTTGGCTGTTTTGAAATTTACTCTCAAAAAGCCTTTGGTTACAGGCTCTTGAAAAGACATAAATTTCTTTGTTTGTACATTAACAAAGTGTTCTTTGATGCCTAAAGGCCACTCTATCACCAAAGAGTCTACTTTTTGGGCATCACCCAACCCAAAGTGCACTCTTAGGCTATTTTGACAGTTATACCCTGACTGAGCAGAAATTTCACGCATTTGCCATATGCTTTTACCTCGCATAGTGGCTTTTACTCTCACTTTTGCACCTATTGCCGAGGCATTAGATACGACACCCTTCAACGAAATATTAAGCCAGTGGTGGTTGTTTCCCTTGTTACGATATAAACCATTAGCCTCTGCTTCTTTGTAGGTATTGGCAGTTAATAAATCCAAGTCACCATCGTTGTCATAATCTCCTAAAGCAGCCCCAAAGGTAGCTCCCTGATAGGTAGTCACTGGGTCATTGGTTACTTTGGTAAAGGTTCCATTGCCATTATTCAAGTAGAGAAAGTTTTTCACTTTGGTGTCAGTAAATGTAGCATTCGCTACAAACAAGTCGAGGTCACCGTCGTTGTCTATGTCACCCCATATAGACCCAAAAGAATAAGCCGTTTCCTGTACTCCTGAGTTAGTAGCCTGAACAAACCCACCCTTCCCATCATTTTGAAACAATTTGTTTTTTCCTTTAAAATTTGCTACAAACAAATCAAGGTCACCATCATTGTCATAATCGCCCCAAGCACTGCTCATAGACGATGCCCGTGAAGTGACCACTGCATGATTGGTAGATGCACTAAAACCTTTGTCTCCATTGTTGATGTATAATTCATTGGTAGCATTTCCTTCATTAGATACAAAAAGATCTAAGTCATTGTCATTGTCAAAGTCCACCCAGTTAACGCTTCTGGAGCTTTTGGTGGCCTTAGACACTATTTGGCTGTTATCTACAGTAAAACGCCCATCTCCGTTGTTTTTAATCAGCACATTGCGTTCTCCTTCCGAATTGGTTACATACAAATCCAAATCACCATCTTTGTCATAATCTGCCCAGCAAGCTGTTTCTGAGAATTTGCCCGCAATAATGTTACTATTTTTTATTTGGGTAAAATTTCCTTTACCATCATTAAGGTAGAACAAATTGGCTTTACCATACCAGTTCACTACATACACATCTAAGTCTCCATCATTGTCTACATCACCCCAAGTGGCACCATCAGAGGGCATCTTATCCTGCACCAAAGGGTCGTTTGTTTTTTTTGTAAAAGAACCGTCTTGTTGGTTGATGTATAGGCTATTATTTTCTCCTCCTTTTCGTCCATTAGACACA
Organism: Microscilla marina ATCC 23134; assembly: GCF_000169175.1. Taxonomy (NCBI): domain Bacteria; kingdom Pseudomonadati; phylum Bacteroidota; class Cytophagia; order Cytophagales; family Microscillaceae; genus Microscilla; species Microscilla marina. Next base: position 43,974 of record NZ_AAWS01000020.1, on the reverse strand, counting down.
AAAGCATCTAAAAATCCATCTCCATTTACATCAACCCAAGCAACAGAACGCGAAGCAGCAATATCAGAAGCAATGGTTGAGCTGGTAATCTTTTCAAACTGTTGAGCCACTGCTATATAAGGCAGTACACAACATAAAAAAGCAATTAGGTATTGGTTAAGTGTTTTCATTGGGTTATATGATTTGCAAACCTTGGTAAAGTTTTCACTACTACGAAGATTAGGTGCTATTACCTTTATTTGAAAAGCAATTAAACATATAACTTGCTATTTGTCAGGGATCAATCGGCTAACTGAGTGTTTTTCTCGGCCAACTGTTAGGGGCTTATCTTTATTGAAATAGTTGTTGTACTTGAGTCTTGTAAGTACGCCCTGACTTGTATTTTTGCCCATTTTTCATCACAAAAAAATACTCTCCGTTAAAGTGTGGCACTACTTCTTTGATTTGTCTGATAGGTAAAATATAAGACCGATGAATCCGGAGAAAATCTTCTGGGTTCAGGCGAGCCGCAGTTTCCTGAAGGGTAGTATTCACCAAGCTTTTATTGCCTGCATGGTGTACTTCTATGTAGTCGCTTGCTCCTACTATAGCTTCTACTTCTACAATATCTATAAATACTATTTTATTAGCTTGACGTGCCACAAACCTACTCAGGTAAGTATCATTACTGTCAATAAGTGTAGGCTGAACTTGTGCTTTAAGTTGACTATAGTCTTGAGCCAGTTGAAGTAATTTATCTTCCACACGATTCAGTGAAGCTTGTTGAAACTTACTTTGCACTTTTTCAATCGTTTGATGAAAGCGCTTTTTGGTAAACGGTTTCAGCAAATAATCAATGGCGTTAAGTTCAAACGCGGCAAGTGCATATTCATCGTAGGCAGTTACAAACACCAAATGTCCGTAAAAACCCGCAAACTTTTGCGCCAGGCTAATACCTGTCATTCCTGGCATTTGAATATCAAGAAACAGTAAGTCGGGTGTTTGAGTATCTATTAGTTTAAGCGCTTCCTCCCCATTACTGGCTTCGCCTACCACTTGCAGACCAGTATGTTCTGCCAATAAAATGTTTATCATTTCACGGGCAATGGGTTCATCATCTACTATCAATACTTTGATGTTCATTTTGGGGACTTGTTTTAAGTTCTTTGTCCTGATACGGGAAATATAACACAGTAGAGAACCCTCCTTCATTTTTGACTTCAAGGTCTAAACCATGTTTTTGCTTGTATAAACTATCTAACCTTTTACGGCAATTTTGTATACCTATACCTTCTTTCAATGCTTCTCCATCTTTTAACCCAACTCCATTATCTGCTATTTCTATATAAAGCGTCTCATTTTCGCACCTTACCGACAAAGAGATGCACCCCTTGTTCATATTAGGCACTACCCCGTGTGTAATAGCATTTTCGGCAATAGGTTGAAGTATAAATGAGGGAACCAAAGCACTTTCGTAGCATTGGGGCACATTAATGTTTAACTGACAATCGTCTCCGAATCTTATTTGATGAATTTCAAGATATAAACGCATCAGTTTTATCTCTTCTCTAAGGGGGATCAGCTGTTGATCGTTGTAATGCAATGTAAGTCTCAGTAAATCACTAAGTTTAGCAATCATTTCTAACGATTGGTCATAGGCTTCTTTAATGATTAATCCAGAAATGGTATGCAAAGTGTTGAATAGAAAATGAGGTTTTAGCTGGCGCCTGAGCAACTCTAGCTTTGATTCGGTTAGCTGCTGTTGCAACTGGCTAAGTCTGACTTGTTGTTGTTCACGCTCTAGCTGCAAATGTTTGGCGTTTTGCCAGTGTCTAATAGCCGTTGTAATACCCGCTAGGGCAAATACAATCAATATATTAATGTGGGTTTTATAGGTAAGTACGTTGAGGAGTATAGCAGTAAAAGGCTTGGCTTGGTCAAATATGGGATATAAAAAGTAAGCCAGTAGGGTTTCAAACAATACTTGAGCGACAGATATTAAAAAAGCGAATAGTATAACATTGGTAATGACACGCCAAGTTTGTTGAACTTGCCCCAAAAAATACTGCAATGCCTGTAGCACATAAGGGGTCATCAATAGCCACATAACCCAACTAATATCCCATATTAATATGCGCCCCATGGGTACTGGTCGGTTATTTACTTTATAAAAAAATACACTCTCGCTAATGCTTACACTAGCCACTATTAACCATAGAATAATACTGGTCACTACTACATATTTACGCTTTATAATCTCTGTTTTATCCATTGATTTTATTCATTGTAACCAGTGCAATGTATCACTAAAATGCAGAAGGCATTGCATATATTTTGAGTTTTCTACCTTGATAAAATATATTTTTACGATTTTAGCTTCAAAATCGTTTGTACAGTAATGTACTGTTAACCCTTTTTGATTTCTTAGTCTTATGGTAATAAACTACAGCTTTTTTATAATTTTTTATACAATGACCAACCTCGTTCCTGCCGATGTCCAGCATTTTCAGATGGCGTGGCAAAGCTCTACGGTGCGTACGATGCGTATTAACTTTGAAAAAACCGATGGTCGTTGGAAAATGACTCCCAGCCGGGCAGAGGATGACTATGTGATTTTGTGGACAGATAAAAAAAACAACCTATGTATACAAATGAAAGAGAGTGAAGAACAGGTACATAAAGTATCTTTGGATGAACACATAGGCAAAAAAGAGCACAAAAAGTGGCATAAGTTGACATACTTTGAGCTCAAAAACCTGGATAATAAAGGCGGACCTGTAAGGCTTGATATAACCGAACGAGGTAAAAACTTTGTACAATTAAAAGTGAAAGGCCAAAAAGGTGAATTGCAAAAATTTCAAGGTATTAAACTTACCTGGAAGTCAAAAAAATAATTTTAATTACAAACTCGTCTCTATTTTTTGAATGTTTGCGAAAACTATTGCTTTTGTTGAGTGAAGAGAAGGTTTTCCCTGGCAGACTGGGATTTAGCAAGAAGAAGCATAGCAATGCTAGGGTAATGATAAACCTTGAAGTATGGACAAGGTAAATAATTTGCCGCTGATGATTAAGAGGCGAGATGAGTTCTACCACTAAAGCCGTTATACTATGTTTAGTTTTGGATTTTTTGTGATGTTTTATGCTATGACCAACCTGGTACCTGCTGAGGTACAAAAGTTTAAAATGAGTTGGCAGACTTCGGGAGACCGTGTACTGGAAATGCACTTTGAAAAGGAAGATAAACGCTGGAAAATATCTGATGGCAAAAGCACTGATGATAATGTATACCTTTCGCTCAAAGATGCTCACACATTGCTAGTAGACATTCAATCAGAACAAAAGTTTCCTTTGGACTTAAAAAAATTCCTAAAAAAGGAGCCCAACAAAAATTGGAAAAACCTGAATTATTTCTACGTGATGGATGATGAAGCAGGCAAAACCCAACTAAAGGTGCATAGGGGTAAAAAATTAATCAGAATAACTAAGGCAAATGAGGGTAGCGAAGATTTTGATAAAAACTTCATTCGTATCAGGGTTACCTGGAAGTAAAAACTAACAATGTTAATTAATTTTCACTTTGCCTCTCTTCACTATTTTTTCATAAATACGAGCGCAATTATTCCTCAAATAATCACTTAACTGTTGATAAATGCGCTCGTTTTCCTCAATGCTTGTCAGTGGTGTTTGCGATAAAACACCCTCTGCAATGTATATGTTCTGGCAGGCAATTTTCTTTCGTTCCTGTACAAAGTTATCTCCATTGTTTGTTCCAAAATACTCCTGTATATCTGTGGTGTCCGATTTGCTCAGGCGTTGTTTGGCCAACGCAATGCGTTCTTCTATGATGTCTTTTACCCCACGGGTGTGCAATTCTAAATGTCTACTCACATTGTATTTTTTTAGTTGTTTGTGCAGTGGCCTCCAGTATGGTTTTTGGTCACGGTTTACTGCATAATAATAATTATGGGTACTCCCTTTGATTTTGGAAAGGATGGAGCCCTTGATGCGGGCTTGTACCAAACAATTGCCCGAAAAAACTTGGGCCTCAATCACTGCTCCCTGCAGATGGGCATTACGTAGATTAACGCCTTGTATTGAGTCTCTTTGCCACATAGCACCTTCTAATGCAACATTGCTCATATCTGCCCCTTGCAAACTTACCCCGTTTAAATATGCGGCTTTCATTTGTGCATTTTGCATACGAGCTCCATCCATTTTGTTGGCTTGTTCAAAAGTTACTCCATTCAACACTGCTCTTTGCATTTGCACTCCTTTCATAAAACAATGTTTAAACACTGCTCCAGTAAACTCAACATCGCTCAAGTCTGCACTTTTAAAATCTACATTGGTACACACAGCTCCTTTAAATATATAGTTTTTCAGGTTTAAGTTGCTCAAATCCAGTGCACTCAGCTGAGCATGCCTCAAGTCTAATGCCTTGTGGAGAGTCTTACGAAAAGCGATTTTATGAAGCTTTGTATAGTGCATTTTGGTTTTAAAAAATACCGCACCAAGTACTATAGATTTAGTAAGGTTGCTACCGTGTAAGTTGGCAGAAGAAAAGTTGGCTCCCCTTATATCAGCTTTTTCTAAGTTGGCATTGACCAAATAAGCTCCCGAAAAATCGCAAAACCGTAAATCGCGTCCCCTCAAATCAAGCCCTCTGGCATATTCACAATAGGCTTCTTCTTTTGACTTGCCCAAGGCAATAAACCTTTGAATAATTTGATCGCTGGGTGGAGCTTTGATCAACGTTTGATGTTGCACCTTGAGGTGAGGCATCAGGTGTTGCACACTTTGCCCATTAGTGCTTTTAAATATGAGCAAAACGGTTAGATTAAATAGTGCAAAAACCACAAATACAGCCACTTGCCAAGATAACTTTACGTCTTGAAAAGCTTTTTTTGCTTTTACAGAAGGCTTGGTCACATCATTACTGTTCGACGCCGTTGTTTTTGTGGTCAAAGAGGGATGGAAGATTTTATGCCAGGCAAAGCTTAAAACTAAAGCATCGAGCATTACAACAAAGCAGTGCCAAAGGGTCATCGTACTACTGTGGTAAGCTGAAAACTGCCATTGAATGGCACATAGTAACCCTAAAGGAAAGGCAAAAATGAGCAGCCAAAGAACAAAACGTAACCACCAGAAGTTATTTGTTTTTTGGCTGGTAATTACAAAATTCACTATGAAAGGGTATGTTGTAAGATGATCAGCGTCTTTCTCTACCTGTTGATATGCATAGGCTTTTTTACTGTGCTGAATAAGGTTATACAAAAGATTGAAGTGTAATATTACCACCAACAAAGGCATACAGAGGTAAAACTCCCACAATGGTAAAGGAATATTCAACACCGGTAGCATTACCTGGCTGGAAGGTATCAGTATCATTGCGTCAGAAGTAGATACCACAATCAGCAACAAGTAAAACATAAACACTAAGTAATAAAGAATTGATTTAGCGTTTTCTACCGATGAATTATTGAATGCCCAAAAATGAGCAATGTGATTTTTTAATGTTGACATAAGGCAACCTTTTGGTAATGTTGGGGTATATCGTTGACTAAAATAAGCACTCAAATAAATCTATTGCAATTTATGACTAAACTATTGGCAGTTCTACTGGTTTTTACTAATCACTTTGCAGGCATGCCCTCCTACCCTTTTCACGGCAATAACTCTGCTACTACTTTTAAAGCCTGGAAATTAATAAAAAATAAAGAAGGCATATCAGTATATGCACGCAAATATAAAAACACCAATCACCGTGAGCTAAAAGCCATTGCTGTATTCAAAGCCTCACTTAGCAGTTTGGTTGCTATTATAAAAGATGATGCGTCTGTGCCTCAATGGATTAACCGTATGAAACTTTTTCAAAACATTCATACTGTTTCTAACCAACAGTGGTATACTTATGCCGAAATTTCACTTCCTTTTCCTTATTATAATCGTGACCTGATTAGCCTCAATACGCTCGAACAAAATAGTGATAACCATATTGTGGTGATTGATATTGAAAGTAAACCTAACTATCTACCCAAAAAACGTAAAAAGGTACGAATGAAAAATGCTGAAGGACAATGGAGGTTTAAACCATTAGGTAACGGCAAAATACTTGTCTCTTATCAGTTTTACGCTGAACCTAACCTTGGGCTACCTGCCTGGATCATCAACCCACTTGCGACTAAAGGTGTTTGGAATACCCTTAAAAAATTTCGTGAAATGGCTAAAAAGCCCAAATACCAACAAACAAAACTGCCTTACATCAGTCAATAGTCAGCTTATCATCTATAGCCTATTAAAGATGAATGAGTCAGTGCTTTTTCATCTCTGGTTTTGCTCCCAACAATATAATAGCCAACAAGTAAATACAAGAGCTAACCAACCCTTGCCACACCCTTACTTTTAGCCAGCTTTCCCACCTTTTTACTCAACATAATTATTTGGAAACCCACTTATATTCTCATTTTTTGAGCATAAAATATTTTAGCTCATTTATTTAACATTCTGGTTACCAGAGTCATATACAAAGCTTTTTCTTGGGCAATTAATTTGTTAAAAAAAATAGCAATTTTTATGTTTAAAAATTTGGCATTATTTCTAAATCACTCTATATTTGCTTAACAATAAAGATTAAATGCTCAATTAATTAACAAACCTCTTTTTTAAAACAACAAATATTGGATATCATGGAAAATAATTCAACCAATACCCCTACACGAGAATTTGTTTGGAAAATTAACAAAGCACCCAAAATGAAGTCAAAAACTGCTACAACTGACCAAAAAAATATCAGGGAATTAGTAGAGAAACAGTTTCAAAATATGTCAATGGTTTTGTTTGATAAAATCAATACACTTGAAAACGAAATCAAGACTATCAAAAATAGAAATACACAACTTGAGCAGCAAATAAGTAATGCCACTCTTCAGGATACCAACCAGTCAATATATGATCCTTGGTATTTGTAACAGGTAGAGTCCTCTACCCAATATTAGTTGACAAACATTTCATACAAAATCAAAATATATAAATACACTATGGCAACTGTATCATTTATCTCCCCTAAAGTAATGTTCAACAAATTAGCTGACGTGCTTTATAATACTCCAGAAAAACCTCAAAAACGCGCTGCTCTAGATAATAGGGCAGTAAATAACAGAGCAGCCTCTAAAACACCTGCCTCTGGTAAGAATAATAAATTAAGTGTGAGTAAAGATGATGTGAAAATTATTTCGGCAGCGCTTATTCATTACAAAAAGTTTTTGGCGCGTAAAAAACAATTGGATAAAGCCGAAGAAGTAGGTGATGTAGACAAAAAGTTTATGGCGTTTATTCAAGCATTGGAAGGTACTACAACTCAAACTACAAAAACAGTCGCCCCACTGGTAGATAATACTGCCCAAAAAACATTGAAACGTACAGTCACCACTCAAGATATTGACCTTAACAAAGAATATAAAACACCGAAACTACCGCAAGAGACTTTGCAAACAGAGTGGGTGGTAAAAAAACCCAAGATTAAAAAAAGATCTGCTTCTTAGTAAAGGTGTTAACCTCGCTATTATGTGTAGCCTATTATTTTACCCATGACATCGTACACTAAAGAAACCTCCTAATGGGGGTTTCTTTGTTTTATACCACTATATTCCTGCTTTATTGCCTACAAAATATAACCATAACACAAAACAAATATTATTAGGTATACTAATAAACTTCTAACAAGAGTTATAAGTTATATGATTCAAAGTAATTTTGCCAGATGACTGTGTGGTTTTTAAGCAACACATATCCCCTTTTATATTTGGGACTTATCAATGCAAGACTGATCAACAAGTACAGTTGTTAATTGTATATTTGCTGATTATCAAAGTAAAACATACTGAAGACAAGACACTGCTCATTTATATAGTCGCTATTGGTTTACATTTTTTAGAAAGCAGCTCAACCATCAGTAGCATTTAGTAGCCTAGGTCTCCCTACATCTGAACAAAAATAATTGAACACCTGCTTGGTTATACGAGCAATACACTTTAATTTACATAAACTTGTTGAGAAGATATTTATTTATAACTATGTCATTTCCAACTGGAGGTTTTTTTATTATAGAAGAGGTAACTGAAGCGCCTCATAATATTGAATATGGAGGTTTTCGTCGTCTTATCCTTTCTGGATATGTCGATTTTGGCACCATCAAAATGGGCGATATTATATGTATACCACTTGCTTCAGGAATGCATTACCACCAAAGAGTGCACAGTATACAGTTACTTAGAAATCAACTGACAGAAGTAAACACATCTGAAGGTAAGGTTTCACTTATCCTGAAGGCTCCAGAAATAAAACCAACTGATATAAAGCTAGACTTGGCGTATGTTATGCCACTGGCTTACTAAAAAGGCTCGGCTCATTATCTATCATAACTAATGATGGCCTTTGTTGAAGTGTTAGTTCTACTAAACAGACTTTCCCCCTTAGTTTTCTAAATGACTCAAAGTTAGTTTTTGATTACAAACTTCGTTGAGTCTGTTCTTTATACACCTTACCTATAATCACAGTTCTGAAAGGCATGAGCCTTAAAATATTTTGTAATAATATTGTCGGATCAAAAGCCCTACCCAAGACGTCTAAAAAGGCACTATTCGCAGCATCTGTATTGCTTTCAGTTTTTAACATCAAGCGTTTAACAAAAAATCAACTCCCCAAATAGTAAGCAGTTGTATAAGTATTGTTTGTATGATCACTCTGCTTATTTAGCAGTTTTGATGAGTACTCAATGCCACCTATCTATAAATAAAGTTGCTATAACTCAATAGTCTACTTATTCTAATTTTATATGAAAAACAAAAGGTTCAGAAAGCGTTTCTATCAGGAAAACAACCAAAAAATATTTTTAAAATAACCATTTTATACAGTATTGTCACATCACATTGTTTCTGCAAGTTTTTATTAAATAAAACAGGTAAACAATTGTCATGTTGTAATCGTTACAAACTGTACTGGGCACAAAGTACAACTCTGATTTTGCTTTTTTGTTTGGCTAATGAACACTCACTAAAGATATAGCGAACCTAAAAACAAGATACAATCACCTGTTCTTAACCCTGAAATAATTACCATAAAAACATACAAGGCAAATAAAGTAGTAGTAGCTTTTATTTTATCTAAAAAATCTAATGTAAAGGCGTAATTATTGCCTTTGATAATTAAATTCTTGTTTTAATACAAATACAATCCTACCTAACTATGAGCAGATAATTCACCAACAATCTATCATTACTTATGAAAAAACTAATGCTTGTGTTTTACTTATTTGGCTGGGTAAACTATGTAAGCCAGGCTCAACAAGTGCCACCTGACATGCTACACAAGTTTGACATAACTAAATTTACGACTAAATCTGGACTATCTCAAAATACTATCTGGTACACCATACAAGATAAGCAGGGCTTTATGTGGTTTGCTACTGGTGACGGACTGGACAGGTATGACGGCAAAGGTTTTAAATATTATACCCCTCAAACTTCTGGTTTAAGTAGTAGTTATATACGTGAAATATATCAAGCAAAAAACGGTATTATTTGGTTGGGTTCATCTGATACGGGACTAGACCGTTTTGATCCTAAAACCAATAAATTTACTAACTACCCCGCAAAAAGTACCCTTGCTGGCACAAATGTTCAAAGTATTACAGAAGATCAATTAGGAAACTTATGGGTAGGAACAAAGAACGGCCTAAACCGACTTACACCTGCTCCTAATCAACCAGACTCAATGCTTGTACAGCAATACCTGCCTGATTCAAATAAAGTAAACGCCCTTAGTCAAAAAGATGTGCTAAGTTTATGTACAAGAAAAGATGGTAGTGTATGGGCAGGAACAACTAATGGACTGAACCAAATCATCATGAAACCCAATGGTTCAGTAGAGTTCAAACATTACTTTACTCAAAAAAACAAGCGACTAGGCTTTGTAGAAGCCATTTACGAAGATAACCAACAAAGACTTTGGATAGGCACTTCTCATGATATAGGTATCTTTGACCCTGCTTCTCGCAAGTTTACCTCATACACCAAAGGGCTAAAAAATAATTATCTCCGTTGTATTATACAAGACAGCAAGGGCATTATATGGATAGGCACAGACTCAGGAATATATTGGTTTGATGATCAACGTCAAGCGTTTATTCATTTTGAAGATCATATCAAAGGCTCACAAGCATTGTATGACACAGGGGTTATGAGTATTTGGGAAGATCACGCAGGAAATTTATGGGTAGGCACTATAGGTAATGGTGCTTATATGCTCAACAGAACTACTCAAAAATTTGCATTGTATACGCTTTTTTTACCAAATAAAACCGGAAAAAAAACTCAGGTTTCTTGTTGGCATATGGTACCTGGAGACTCTAGCACCATTTGGCTACGCACACTTAGTGATCGACTGGTAAACTTCAATCCTAAAACTGACAGTGTTATTGAATACAAACATCGCAAGAACGCTCCTAACAGCTTAAGCCACCCCAGGGTACGGAGTATTTATAAGGATAAAGATGGCAGATTATGGGTAGGCACAGTGAATGGACTTGACTTATTTATTCCCTCAAAAAATCACTTCAAACACTATAGGCTCTCTAACGACCGACTCAATATTATTCATCACATTATTGAAGGTCCACAAGGAAGACTTTTGGTAAATGTAAACTCTAAGTGGCTGTATCAATATAATCCAGTCACCGATTCGTTTTCAAAATACCTTCAACTTCCAAGAAAAAAAACCCGCAGAAGACAAATTAACACTATTACTGTCACACAAGATGGTACTGTATGGTTAGGCACTCTAACAGGGTTGGTGAGGTTAGATTCCAAAAACCAAACACACACACTTTACACCGAGTCATCAGGGCTAAAAAACAATAGCGTATTGGACATTTACCAGAGTACAGATCAACAGATATGGTTTACCAGCTATGGAGGGGGGCTTAGTAAGGTTGTACAAAAAACAGAAGAACAAGTAGAGTTTCGTCATTATGGCAAAGCTCAAGGTTTAATGAATGAGTTTGTATATGGTATACAAGAAGATGCCCAAGGTAATCTTTGGATGAGCCACGAAAAAGGGATTTCGAGGTTCAACCTAAAGACAGAGAAATTTACTAACTATACAATCACAGATGGTATTCAAGATGGAGAGTTTAATCAAGACTCTTTTGGTAAACGCAATAATGGGCAATTATTTTTTGGTGGTACTAAGGGTATCAATGCTTTTCACCCAAAAAACATCAAACCCAATCCATATATTCCCCCTGTTGTACTTACGAGTTTTCAGCTCTCAAACGATTCAGATGAGGCTGCCCAAGCCTTTGATACAAACATTGGCTACAGAAAAAAAATTGTGCTTAATCACGAGCAAGCTAAAGGTTTTTCTTTTGAGTTTGCAGCTTTAAGTTATGCCAATGCTAGTAACAACCAGTACAAAGTAAAGCTAGAAGGGTATGATAAAGCCTGGCATAACCTCAATACCCGAAATTTTGCCAGCTATACCAATATTCCCCCAGGTCGCTATGTGTTCAGGGTACAGGGATCAAATAATGATGGTGTATGGAATACCAAAGGGTTAGCCATAGAAATAGTAATTTTACCTGCCTGGTGGCAAACCTGGTGGTTTAAGGTTGGGTGGATATCTACAGTAATTTTATTATCATTGGGTTTTTACCGTTACAGAATTAATAGTATTAAAGCGCAAAAAAGAATCCTGGAAGAGAAGGTAGTGAAACGCACTAAAGAGGTGGTAGCACAAAAAGAAGAAATACATCAACAAAAAGAAGAGATCATTTCCCGCAATGCCGCAATTACCGCTCAAAATGAAGAACTTTATCAACAACAAGAAGAGATTATGGCACAAAGGGATGCTATAGAACAACAAAATAATGCCCTCAGTACCCAAAATCGCCATATTAGACAAAGCATCAAATCGGCTAAAACAATTCAAGAAGCTATTCTCCCTTTTGATGTACGAATGCAACAGGTATTGGGTGAACATTTTGTAATTTACCGACCACGTGATGTAGTCTCAGGAGATTTTTACTGGTTAGGTGAAGTAAATAATAAAAAAGTACTTGCCGCTATTGATTGTACAGGGCATGGGGTTCCTGGTGCATTTATGAGTATGATTGGTTTTACTATTCTTAACGAAATAATTAACGCTAAGCAAATAACTGACCCAGGAACCATACTGGAGAAACTTCGCTATTATGTTCGTTATGCTCTACGACAAGACGAAACAGGTGGACGTAATGGTATGGATGTAGCACTCATTACCCTTGAAGATGTAGACGATCAACATACTAAGGTTGCTTTTGCTGGTGCCAAACGACCATTATGGTATATAAGCCAAGGGGATACAGAGTTACAAAAGATCAAAGGTAGTTCTATATCTATTGGTATTATATACGATGAAGAAAGATGTATTAATACAAAGGAATTGATGTTTAAAAAAGGGAGTTTACTTTATCTATGTAGTGATGGTTTTGCTGACCAAAACAACCAAGAAAGGAAAAAAATTGGCAACCAGCAACTGACTAAAATGCTATACCAAAACCATTCACTGCCTTTAAACACGCAAAAACAAATACTAGAGGAAACATTAGATCAACACATGGTAGGAACAGAGCAAAGAGATGATATATTGCTTATAGGATTAAAAACATAAAAACTACCATGATAAATACAAAAATACAGCTTTATGCACAATGTGAAAAATATGCCTCACAGAAAATAAGCCAAGCTCAAGCTGCTATCAGTGCTGCCCAACAAGCCGCCAACGAGGAAACTAAAAGTAGTGCAGGAGATAAATACGAAACCGGAAGGGCAATGATGCAATTAGAAAAAGAAAAGCACGCAACCCAAGTCAACGAGGGTTTAAAACTAAAAAAAGTATTGGCTCAGATCAACCCTAAGGTTCAATTATCTACAGTACAACTGGGTAGTTTAGTAATGACCCCTCAAGCCAACTACTATATTGCGATTAGTGTTGGTAAACTAACTCTTGAGGATAAAACTTACTTTACCATTTCACTTGCCTCACCCATCGGGCAAGCACTTAAGGGCTTAAAAGCAGGAGAAGAGATTTTTTTTCGACAGCAAAAAATAAAAATTTATGAAGTTTGGTAAAGCAAAAAAGCAGTTCTTTTAAACAAGAACTGCTTTTTTGTTTTAGATGGTCTCTATCATCTGATAATTAATCGTTGCCCTACTTTGAGACGGGATTTATAATGTAGTTTATTTTGCCTGGCCAGTGTCCATATCGGAATACGGTACTTACGACTAATGGAATACAACGTATCTCCATACTTTACCTGGTGATATATCCGTTTTCGGGTTTTATTGCCCAAATGCCAAAAGTGTTCAGGCTTTAAAGTAAATATATCTTTGAACACCTCTTTTCCTTTTTTAGAAAAATCAAATACCAACAAAGGATCAATCGAGTTGCCTTGGTAACGAACCTCAAAGTGTAAATGTGGTCCGGTACTCCATCCAGTGCTCCCTCCCAAGCCTATGAGTTGTCCGGCTTTTACTACTTGCCCGACTTCTACTTTACGGATACTCATGTGACCATACAATGTTTCTAACCCATTGTAGTGGCGCACTACTACATAGTTTCCAAAACCCATACCATAGGCAGAGATTCTAACGATGCCATCAAACACACTATAAATGGGTGTTCCAATAGAAAGGTTTAAATCTATTCCATGATGAAACCTCCCCCAACGATAACCAAAATTAGACGTTTTAAAATTGGTGGCTAGAGGAGCCGACCAGAGTTGCCCCCGACCAGCATCATACAACTTAATATCAATAGTATCGCGGAACCTTTTTGCATCTTTTCTGTAAGGGTTGATATAGGTTGAATTCCACACAGAGTAATATTCTACGGCTTTAATCCAAACACAATCTATTTTTATCTCTTCCGAAATTTTAACAATTTGATTGGTTCCTATATCAATACTACCAACAGAATCTTCTCGAACAATGGCTGCATTACGCTTAAAAAGGTTAAAGTTTCCTCTATTAGCTGTTTGTGTTTTTTTAGGCCCTGGCATAGCCGCTCCTGACTCATCCTGTTTTTTGGTAGAATCTACTTTTACCAAGGTATCTTTCTTTGTTTTTTTTGCAGGAGTAGGAACAATTTTCATGTTCCCTTTAGGGTTTTGGTTTTCTACCTGCGCCCAACTTGCTTGTAAACAAAAAATCAATAAAAATCCAAAAATATACTTAAACCCAAACATTCAATATTACCTTTTCTTTAAGCCTAACTTTATGCAAATGTACCTATTGCTTCTTGTTCAGCAAGATAACGCTCTGCATCTAACGCTGCCATACAGCCTGATCCTGCGGCAGTAATTGCTTGGCGATAATCTTTATCTTGCACATCGCCTGAGGCAAATACACCTTCTATATTAGTTCTACTGGTGCCTTTTTCAGTGAGAATGTATCCAGTATCGTCCATATCTATATACTCTTTAAAAATACCAGTATTTGGCTTATGACCAATTGCTACAAAGAAAGCACTTACTGAAAGATCTTTAGTTTCACCTGTTACGTTATTTTTAACTCTTACAGCCTCTACCTGCTCTTTCCCAAGCACTTCTTCTGTTACGGTATTCCAAAGTACTTCTACATTTTCTTTACTGGTAACACGTTGCTGCATAATTTTAGAAGCACGCATTTCATCACGACGCACCAACAAATAAACCTTGTGGCAGATTTTAGACAAATAGGATGCCTCTTCCGCAGCAGAATCTCCCCCTCCAACAACCACTACATCCTTATCTTTGAAAAAGAAACCGTCACATACTGCACAAGAAGATACTCCCCCTCCTATGTCACGTAAACGAAGCTCAGACTCAAGCCCCAACCATTTGGCAGATGCACCTGTAGAAATAATTACACTTTTGGCAGTGATTTCGTGTTTATTATCCACGATTACCTTGTGTAACTTTCCAGAGAAATCTACCGAAGTAGCCAACCCCATTCTGATGTCCGCACCAAAACGAGTTGCCTGTTTACGAAAATCTTCCATCATTTGTGGTCCCATAATGCCATCCGAATAACCAGGAAAGTTTTCAACATCACTCGTAAGCATCAATTGTCCACCAGGCTCTGGTCCGGTATATAATACAGGCTTTAGGCCTGCTCTAGATGCATAAATGGCCGCAGTATAACCTGCTGGCCCTGATCCTATAATCAAACAATCTACGTTTTCTGTAGTCATTTTCCGACGTTTTATAATATGATCAATACTCAAATTTGGGTAAACTCTAGGATTTATCCAAAAACCCTATACAACAAATTAGCCTAAGAATTTAATTTCTTAGGCTAATTGTAAAAAAACAAAATACTTTTGAACAACTGATGATGTTCTACCTTACAACAAAATTATCCCAAGTAAGGTTTCAATGCTTTGCTTCGGGAAGTATGTCGCAGTCGGCGGATAGCTTTTTCTTTGATCTGACGTACACGCTCACGGGTAAGATTAAACTTTTCTCCGATTTCTTCCAGAGTCATTGCGTGCTCTCCGTTCAGACCAAAGTATAGAGTAATTACATCGGCTTCGCGTTGGGTAAGCGTAGAAAGCGCCCGTTGTACCTCTTTACGTAACGAGTCGTTCATCAATTCTGAATCCGGCTTTACCTCGCTTTCGTTTTCGAGCACATCTAACAAGCTATTCTCTTCTCCTTGTACAAAAGGTGCATCCATAGATACATGTCGCCCTGAAATTTTAAGAGTATCTACCACTTCCGAAGTAGTAACATCTAATACTTCGGCTAATTCATCTGGGGAAGGCTCACGTTCATATTTTTGTTCGAGTTCTGAAAATGTCTTTGAAATCTTGTTCAATGAACCTACGCGGTTCAACGGTAATCGAACAATTCGTGACTGCTCCGCCAATGCTTGTAGAATAGATTGTCTTATCCACCAAACGGCATAAGAAATGAATTTAAAACCACGAGTTTCATCAAAACGCTGTGCAGCTTTAATAAGCCCAAGGTTACCTTCATTAATCAAATCTCCCAAAGATAAGCCTTGATTTTGGTATTGCTTTGCCACAGAAACCACGAATCTTAGGTTGGCTTTGGTTAGTTTTTCCAAAGCTACCTGATCGCCTTCTCTAATTCTTTTGGCAAGTTCTACCTCTTCATCAGGTGTTAGCAAATCTACTTTTCCGATTTCTTGTAAATACTTGTCAAGTGACTGACTTTCTCGGTTGGTAATCTGCTTGCTTATCTTCAGTTGTCTCATTGAAATAGTTGTGTTTTATGATATAACTAAAAATGAATATGTATAGTTTTGAAGTTTAATAGCAAATACTATTTGGTCAAACTAAAACATCATACTAGTTAAAAAAAATAGTAGTAAGCTCACTGTTTATGTGTTGACACACAACAGCACTATACTTACCAGCACCTTATATATACAGGTACTGGTTCATTGGTAACCCTTAAAAAATTTAAGAGTTCTATTATTATACATTATATAGCAAGTTGGTCGAACAACTTTTTGTTACAAAACCTCTTATATACAGTAAATATAATCCTCCTGCATTATTCCTTATAAAAATTATAAGTGAGGCTGTTAACAAGAGAACGCTTCAATAATTGTTTAATGTATATTGAAGCTATCTCAAGTAATTATAAAAAGTAAATTAGTCTTGCTTTTTGGCAGGTCTTGGTAATAACGCTTTGCGTGACAACCTGTATTTACCACTTCGTTTGTCTACATCTATCAACTTCACAGTTATTTCCTCTCCTGACTCAAGTACTCCATCCATTTTCTCTATGCGTTCCCACTTGATTTCAGAAATATGTAGCAAACCTTCTTTTCCAGGCAAGAACTCTACAAATGCACCAAATGGCATAATAGACTTCACTTTGCCCTCGTAAACTTCACCTACTGTTGGTACAGCTATGATTTGTTTTACCATTTCATGTGCTTTGTCCATTGACTCACGGTCGTTGGCAAAGATGTTTACGTGTCCATGCTCATCTTTTTCTTCGATAACCACAGTAGCACCAGACTCTTTTTGAATCAACTGAACGATTTTACCACCAGGACCGATGACAGCGCCAATCATGTCTTTTTCTATCACAACAGTGGTAGAACGAGGGGCATGAGGCTTCAAGTCACTATTGGTAGAAGGAATAATTTCCTCGATCTTATCAAGAATGTGTAGTCTTCCTTCACGTGCTTGTGCAAGGGCTTTAGTTAGAATATCATAAGATAATCCTTCCATTTTAATATCCATCTGACAAGCCGTAATTCCATCACGTGTTCCAGTTACTTTAAAGTCCATGTCTCCTAGGTGGTCTTCATCACCCAAAATATCTGACAATACAGCGTAGTTTTCAGGATCACTTTCATCAGAAATCAATCCCATAGCAATACCAGATACAGGTGCTTTGATAGATATACCGCCATCCATTAATGCCATTGTACCAGCACAAACAGTTGCCATAGAAGACGAGCCATTAGATTCCATAATGTCTGATACTATACGTATAGTATAAGGATTGTCTTCATCTTTTGGCAGCATTCCCTTCAATGCACGATAAGCAAGGTTTCCGTGTCCAATTTCACGACGGGAAGCACCTCGATTAGGCTTTACTTCTCCAGTAGAAAAACCTGGGAAATTGTAATGGAGCATAAACTTCTGGGTACCTTTAAATGTAGCATTGTCAATAAACAACTCATCTAGTTTAGTACCCAAAGTAAGGGTGGTCAATGACTGTGTTTCACCTCTGGTAAATAAAGCTGAACCGTGAGTAGCAGGCAAATAATTTACCTCCCCCCAAATAGGTCGGATTTCACTAAAATCACGTCCATCAATTCTTTTTCTATCCTTAAGCGCTAAATCGCGACAAGCCTTTTTCTTGATTTTGCCGTAATATTGCTTTACCAAGTATAAATCTACTTCGTGATCTTCAGGCAAACTATCAATGAACTCATCTTTGATCACATTGAAAGCTTCTGAACGCTCAGACTTATTGCTAATTTGCTGTTGGGCTACCTTGTAGGCTTTTTCGTATAACTCATCATACAGCCTTTGCTCTAACTCAGGATCGTGTTTTTCGTGATCATATTCACGTTTTTCAGTAGCTCCTGCCTCTGCTTCAAGCTCTTTTTGCGCTTGGCATAATGTCTTGATAACTTCATGCCCAAAACGGATCGCATCAAGCATATCTTGCTCAGACACTTCTTGCATTTCACCCTCTACCATTAATACACTGTCGAGTGTGGCAGCCAACATAATATCCAGGTCAGCTTCTTCAATTGCCTCTACTGATGGGTTAATTACAAACTCACCATTAACTCTAGCAACTCTTACTTCGGCAGTAGGGCCGTTGAAAGGAATATCAGATACAGATACCGCAGAAGACGCCGCCAATGCAGCTAGTGCATCTGCAGGTACTTCAGGATCAGAAGATATTAAAAAGATATTAATTTGCGTGTCTGCATGGTAATCACCCGGAAACAGTGGACGCATGGCACGATCAACCAAACGACATGTAAGAATTTCATAATTAGACAGTCTACCTTCTCGTTTCAAAAAGCCACCTGGAACTTTTCCAGCAGCCGCAAAACGTTCTTGAAAATCTACTGATAGCGGCAAAAAATCTACGTCATCTTTAGCTTCTTTTTGTGAAACTACAGTAGCCAACAACATGGTTTGGCCCATAGTAACTACAACAGAACCATTTGCCTGCCGGGCAAGTTTTCCCGTCTCAAGAGTGATTTTGCGTCCATCTGCTAAGACAATTTCCTTGGTAATAACTTTTGGTAACATATAATATCGCTAATGGATTGATTTTGATTGATATGAAAAAAAATTAAGAATGAATCGCTTCATTCTTAATTTACTGGTACAAAGAAAGATTACTTTCTGATACCAAGTTCTGCAATAATAGCACGATAACGATTGATTTCATTATCGTGAAGATAATCCAATAATCTTCTTCTCTTACCTACCAATTTTTTCAATCCCAGCTGAGTAGAATAATCTTTCTTATTGTTCTTAAGATGTTCAGTCAAGTGATTAATGCGGTACGTAAACAACGCAATTTGTGCTTCTGGAGAGCCCGTGTCGGTTTTTGCTTTTCCGTTTCCGTGCTGCTCAAATAATTCTTGTTTCTTTTCTTTCGTCAAATACATTTCTTCTCTTCAATAATATATGTAAATCACAATTATGATAACAAACCGCAAAATTGACGTTTTTGGCAACAATATCCAATTATATAGCCTTTTTTTTTGACTCTCAGGAAATGTGCCCCCTTGCAAAAGGCTTATCTATAAGGTTTGGAGAATCATATAATTCTCTAACTTACAGACTCACAGCAGGTTTTGTAATATTGCGTGATCACAGACTTGTGTTAATTAATTCTTGGTACAGTCTCACTTATGCCTTCACTTCAGACTTTTTCTTGCTTTTAGGTTTGAAGTTTCTGATAAATTTGTCCCAATAAATACGGTACATATCAGCCTCTAAAATCCGTGAATCGTTTTTTGCCTGGCGTAAGAAAAACAAGCCCACCCAAAACAATATGAAGTTTGCCCCCCACATTCCATAGGCTACCGGAACCATTGAGTCTTTTGCCCATTTTTCTCCTGTCATAGAGAGCAGGTAAAAAATAATAAAGAAAATAATAGAGATGATAATGGGCATACCAAGTCCTCCTTTTTTGATGATGGCTCCTAGTGGTGCCCCTATCAAAAACATAATAATACAAGCTACTGCATTGGTATATTTTCGATGTTTTTCAATGGCAAAAATATTACGGTCCTTGATTGTTTGTTGCCATTGTTTGGTACGATTCACTACTACAGTTTTCACATTACTAGCTCGGTTAAAAGCATCTTTGTAAATTACAGCCTGGCTTTTTTTATAGCGTGTTGTATCTAACTCTTTTTTCCAGGTTTTAAGTAAACTGACCACTTTTGTTCCTTCATTAAGCAAAGTATCAATTGTGCGGTCACGCATATGGTACAAATAATAAGGACTGATATATTTTAAAACTCTTGCTTCCAAATCTTTGCGTTTTCTTGTCAAAGAATCAATGTCTTTATTTAGCTCTGTGACATTACGCATGATTTTATTGCTTTTGAAAAGGTTTTTATCAGTGGTATCCATATTAAAAGACTCCAGACTAAAAATCATTTTACTATGCTTAAATTTACTTTTCAAAAACTCTTCGGAAGGGCGGGCACCTTCACGGGTGGGTAGTTCATGGTATCGTACTCCTTTAAACAATTCAAACGCCAAAAAATTTCCTTTATCAAAAGTATACATTTGCCCTGAGTCTGCTAAAATCACTTGTTTGTTGCCCCTACGTCCACTATGATCATAAATAATAACATCTTTAAGTGTACGACCATCAGGAAACTTGTGGTTTACCTTGATGCTGTAGTTAGGAATTCCTCCATAAAAAGCGCCTTCTTTGATATCAAGTGCGGGTTTGGTTTGGCGAATATCATACAATAAGCTGTAGGCATCGAGGTTGGCTTTAGGCACAATGCTATTGTTAAACCAAAAGGACACAACAGCAAAACAGACCACTACCATAAAAAGTGGGGTGAGTACCCTAATAAGTGATATGCCCGAACTTTTCATTGCGGTAAGCTCGTGATGCTCACCTAGGTTGCCAAAGGTAATAAGCGAAGCCAACAATGTTGCCAACGGCAAAACCATAGGAATGATATGAAGACTAAAGTAAAAAACCAGTTCGGCAAACACTAAATAGCTCAAGCCTTTGCCCATAAACTCGTCTAAATACTGTAGCAGCTGTTGTACTAAAAATATAAAGACAAGCACTGATAAGGTAAGTATAAAAGGGCCAAAAAATGATTGTAAAACCAGTTTATCTATTTTCTTCATCTAAATCTGTATTATTTCTAACCTCCTACCACTTCACGAAGGTCAGCCACCAGCCCGTCCCACAAACCATTCAAGTCGTCTTCATCTTCCATTTCTGAGTAGTCAGTTACTTTCAAAAAAGTAGAATCTGTCATCTCGTTGTGTTCTAGCCTAAACTCAATATAGTTGGATTTGCCTTCTTCGTCTGAAATAAATTCAAATTTAACCAATTTGTTGGTACGGTGTGCAACTATACGGGCAAAATGATCTTCGTTGTCCCATACAAAGTTAAAAACTTTCTCCTTGCCTTTCACTTCCACTTTTGTTGCAAACCATTGCTCCAATCCGTTTGCTGTATGGACATAAGAATAAATACGTTTGGGAGAGGCGTGTATTTCATATTCACTAGAAAACTTATACTTTGTCATAGAACATAATTTTGGTGATTGATTATGGGTAAAATGCTATTGAAATATTTGGGCTATTTGTACTTACAAAAGGCTTTTTATTTAGACATAACTCATTGACGATCAAAATATGTGATCACCATACAACGCTCATATTTTCAAAAATGTAGAACGCCTAATATATTGTACAATACACAAATATTTTTGAATTATTCCTAGTTATTTAATAATAAAGTGCGGTCAATCTGTGTATTTTTTTTTATTAAGACAAATTTTAAAGAATTAATTCAATAGGAAAGTTAGACCAAACAAAGTTAATTTACTGATAATAAATCAGTTAAAGCAGGAAATGGTTTGCAAATGCTTTGTTTATAATTAAAAAAAAACTTTTTTTTCATCATTATTTTTGCATTCAATAAAGTAGCTCTTATATTTGCACTCCAATTCAACGGCGAGGTAGCTCAGATGGTTAGAGCGTCGGATTCATAACCCGGAGGTCGGGGGTTCAATTCCCCCCCTCGCCACTATAACATACTAAAACCCTGTAAGTTAACTACTTACAGGGTTTTGTTTTTAGTGCATAAACCAAAATCTGTCACTTCTGTCATTCAGCCTTTTTTCATCCAATAAAGTTAGAGAAGGAGAGCCACTTTTCTGGGCATAAAAAAAGCCCGTTAGTTTCGACAACTAACAAGCTTTTACTACTCTATATTTTTCACAAAAAGCAAGTTGCTTTTTATGGACAAATTCCACTTTGTATTATTCTTGGTTTTCTCGCTTTCCAGATATTTAGAATAAGAAATTATAATCTTGAAAACCTAAAAACACTTACTACATTACCACATTCAGTATAACTATCTTAAAATCAAACAATTATAATTTGCAATAATTTATTGTGGTCTGCATTTTTCACTACATAAACAAAAATATAAACTGCAAAAGGTCAGTAATTAAATTACACTGAGGCTTTTTTATTTTATTCTCCTATTTTTATTAAGTCATCATATAATAGTTTTTTAGGCTCTTGTTTACCTTTTTGCTGGAAAAGACAATATTGATCATCTACCAGAGCAACCACTGTACCAGTAGCTTTTTGATAAAAGGCTTTGCAACCAACATAAAAACCTCTAATATTTCGACTTTTTCCTTGCACGCCATACACATCACCACTTGCCACAAAACTTACATCTTCAGAGCCTAACTTGCCACCTGTACTAACAAATATTTCTATGTTTTCCACATATACACCTCCTGGTACACTCTCGATTACATTATTGATTGCTTGCTCTACGTTATTGCCTTTAAGTTTTTCATAGCTTTCAAGAATATTTCTCTTGGTTTTCTGCTTTGTTCGAGGGTTTTCCAGCCCCTTTACCTGACTCTCATCAAACCCAGCCGATTTAGCAAGCATTTTGTATTTTTTGTTAAAACTAACATTTTTAGTGGACGCCAATGTAAGTCTACCTGTACTTTGTAAATGAACTCTTTCGAGCACACAGCTAGACAGTAATGCTGTAATCACTGCTAGAAAGTAAAATTTTCTCATTGTATTAAATTTTGTAGTTAAAAACTAGAAACTAAGTATTTTTACGGTTTGGTTTATTCTTATTTTGTTCTTTAAGGGAAATGGGAACGCCATTGTCGCAGGTGGTAGCGAGTTATGGCAACATCCTCCTTTTATCTTTATGGTCTGTTTACTGCTGACTTTACTTTAGCTGCAAAACCTTCTATCGATTTTTCTCTTTTACTTAAAGGTTCAAACATGATTTTTAAAAATTAATCTGTTATAATTATTATACCTTGGAGCTTGTTTAAAACTACCCAAAAGGCAGAATCATGGGTCAGGCTTGGCTCATAGCTCCAAACTTTACCCGAAGGATTCCACAATCATTACCTCAAAGTTTGACGCATTTAAGTTGAAAATTCATCATAAAATCTTTTGTAAACGACCGTTTTAAACAAGTTCCTAGCCTGTAGTCGTTAAGGAAGGCGATTAAGACGCAAAAGTGATCAAAAAAAATATTTTTATAGGATCAATAATGATTTGAATCAGCAATGGAATGACTTAACTAGGAACCGCTATATGCCACATTACAGTCAGCTTTCTAGTAAGGGAAAAACGAAGGCTAAACGGTATGATTTTGCTTGTTCACCTCCACTCGCTGGTAACAGGCTTACTACATCTTATTAGAACCAGGAATATTAACACATAATAGTCCAACATTAAAGTGGGCATGGAGGCTATCTAATATTCAAGGTTTTTGTTTTTCGTAAACAAAAGAGTGTTAACTGTTTCATTATAAGTGCTAACTAAGGTGAATTTTAATAAGTATATATACGATATACAATATTGAGATCACATTTTTTTAAAAACAGCGACTTTGTTTACCTCTCAAAACATTGATAATCAGATAAGTAAATTCCTTAGGTTTACTTTTAAGCAAATCTCAGGATTATTATACACGGTTTAAGGTGGTCTTACCGCTTTCAGTCGGTTGTGGCTAGGCTTAGAAGTCAATCACCAGAGAACAAGCCTATTCATTAAATGGCTTTTGAAGCAAGTAAAAGATGCCTCAATAGAAAAAGCAGCTCTTCTTCTTGAGACCAATGGCTTGTCAAGCTATGCAAGTCAATCTCTCAAGGTATTCCGAAGCAAAGAACTAGGAAAGGCTCGTCAAAAATGGCAAACAGGGTAAGATTTAGTAGTACTGTAAGTCATTAAAGGTTATAAAGGAAAACGCTTTGCATTTAGCGGTGCCAATAAAGTCAAACTAGCCACAGATACTTGGCAACAGCTGGTTAAGTATGTTCAAAAATTTATCAATACAGCTTATATTAAGCAACATAACGCTACCCTTAGAAGGCATTTGGCCTATTTGATGAGAGTAGCACAAAAACTTAAGACTAAACTAGGGTTGGTTGAATCTCTTCTGTGGTTGAAACTATCAGTGTACAATTATGCAACTTATCACCAAAATTTGGCCTATAAAAAAACAAAAGTGCCACCTGCTATAAAAGCAGATATCAGTGGTTGTAAATTTTACACTTTAATATTTTCGCTAAAAACATTACGTATTTTAACTTACCCGCTTAACTGATACACTACCTTCTCAACCAATGTATTGGGTTAAGCAATTTGCTGTTTTGCCATATTTGGAACTGTAGCTGAGATACACCTCCTTTACTGGTAAATACTTTTCCTATGACCTGCCCGGTTTTTACCACGTTTCCAGGTCTTACCCTTACATTTTTCATTTTAGCATATACAGTAAAGTAGTTACCATGTTGAATCATTACTACTTTGCCCACCATTCCTGGAATAGTAGCTACTGTAGATACTTTACCTTGGTATACAGTCCTCACCAATGCTCCCTTTTTGGCCTGAATGTCTACACCTCGGCTTTCTATTTTTACATCTTTAAACACAGGGTGTTTATGCGTACCAAATCCACGTACTATCACTCCTGATACGGGGTATTTTAAACGTCCTTTTTGTCGGGAAAAATTTTGGGCATTTTTTTTACCCGAAGCACTCAACTTTACTGTAGGGGCACTCTTACGACCAGTACCCACTCTGCCTTTGCGCCGAGTACCTGTGCTTGATCTACTTCTACCTCTCACTACATGGGTAATTAAGCGATTTAATTTACTCACACTACGACGGCTATAACGAATATCGCGACGTAATTTTTTTTCTTTGGTAACTAATTTTTTGATAAACGCCTTTTCTTTTTTTTCAAGGCTTCGTAGCGTATCTCCTTCTGAGAGTTTATTTGCCAACAATGTTTGTTTTTGTGACACAGTTTGCTTCAAAACATTTCGCTGATTCAACATACTGATTTTGAGCGCACGAATTTTATTCGCTTGTTTTTTACGCACCTTAGTGTATTGTTTTAAATACTGAATACGCCCATATAGTTGATTGATATTGCGAGAGGAAAACAACAGGCTGAGGTGGTTATAATTATAGTTAGCTTTGGCGTATACATGCAGCATACGTGCATAAGCGAACTTTAAACCATTTAGCTTTTTTTCTGAGACTTTAATTTTCTCCTCCAGTTTTGAGATATCAACCTCTGTTAGCTTTATTTCGGCCTTAAGTTCACTTACCAAGCTCTCTTGTGCTTTTATCTGTTCTCTTATAATTTTGAGCTGTCCTATGTGGTTACTCTTCTCTGAACTGACACTTTTTAAGCTCGATATTTTATTTTTCAGGTATTTTAATTTTTGCTTTTTTTGCCTGACTAATTGCGTTTTTCGGCGCTTGCCTTTTTGACTATAGCCTTGCCAATGGTTAGTAAATAACAAAACCAATGCAGCTGCTACTCCCAGGAATAGCAGGTATGCCTTTTTACGGAAAAAGTGTCTCAAAGCCATTATTCTCAAAATAGATTTTTACTCCAGGGTTTTCCTGGGTTTTATTCAAAGCAAGAGTTTGTAAAAACCCAATTTAGCACAAAATAAAAACCCTGACAAATGCCACTTGTTTCAAATCAGGGTTTTGTCAGGGCTTCTGTATAATAGTATGCTTTTATTCTCTTTTATATTTTTTAGATACTCTAAAAGGAAACTTTACTTCTTCATCGGTGAATTCTACTTTTAGGTATTTTATAGATACTGAGGTAATCAGGTTCTGCTTTTTTTGTTTTGACTTGTATTTTACAGTGATCGAGCTCTTTCCTGGAAAAACCTTGTCATTATAAGCGGCATAATCTTCATATACCATTCGCAACGAATTGTTGGTAATGATGTCAGTTAATAAGACTTGTTCGAGTTTACGGTTTCTGTTATTGACATAGTTTTCTATGTCTATATGCTTTCTTTTTTGCTTAATCAACCAATACTTCTCATTTTGTACTATCTTACTTTTAGTGGCTCCTCTGAAAGGCATATTACCTAATATCATGGATTGTAAAAGGTCGAAGTTTATATCAAAGTTAAAGTTTTTGCTCAATGTCGTAAAATCTGACACCTGGTAAACCTTTTTCATTCTATCCAATACATAAATAGAGTCACGGGTAATCATTCCTCTGAGTCCTTCAAAACCTGTTTTACTCACAGACACCCATATTAAGCTGTCTTTTTTCAAACGCAAACGAACTTTAGCTTTTACGTCACGTTCGGCATCATGAAAGTGTAATTTAAACTTAGATTTGAGGTAAGTAAACTTGGTTTCTTTTGCTAAAACACTGTCTATAGGCGTGTTTTTATGGCGGGTGGTTAAAGCTGTTTTATTGCTTTTGCATGAAAATAATATACAACTAAATAACGCAATAAACCCTAATGAATAGTTTTTTTTAGTGATATACATGGTATTCTTTAATGATGAAAAATAAGGCAGGGCTGCACTGTCTTTCAGTAAGTATCAAGCAAAAACCCTCACGCTGCTTTATCTAATTACTCATATAGTTTTTTATCGGCGATCTTCTTATCTATAAACTGTGATGTGCCTCCCAACTCTTTTGCTTTCTGCCACTGTTCGATAGCCTTAGCAGTGTTGCCCAACTTGAACAAAACATCGCCATAATGCTCATAAGTGGTCCCTTCTGGTGATTTTTCTAGTGATTTCTCTAAATACTTTTGCGCGTTTTTATAGTCTTTAGCTACATATAACACCCATCCATAAGTATCTAAATAGGTGGCATCATTGGGGTTGTTTTTTACCAGTCTTGCTGCCATTTTTTTAGCCTTATCAAGGTTTTGTTTTCTTAACGCCAGGAAATAACTATAGTTGTTTAGTGTATAAGCGTGATTAGCATTTTGCTTCAGCACCTCTTCATAATAACCAAAAGATTTTTCATATTGTTTAAGCCCATTATAGGCATCTCCTAAACGAGCATTAAATTCATTTAATAAATCTTTGTTATTAAAGCTTAGTCTTTTCCCCTCTTCCAGTGCTCCGGAGGCCTCTTCAAACTGATTAGTGCTTAATAATGCAGTACCATTGTATAGCCAAAACAAGGCATAGTTTGGGAAAGTTTCCAGGGCTTCTTCTGAGTGTACAACCAAACTATCCATCATGTTCAGGTCAGACTCAAGCACTAGTACTTGGGTCCACACCTGCAACACAGAATTATCTTTGCGAGCAGCTTTGATATAATACTTTAATGCTTCTTTCTTCTTTCCCTGTACTGCCAACATATCAGCATATATGGTGTTTGCCTGCGCTTGTTCGGGGTGCATTTCTACTACAGTTTTTGCCAACAACACCAACTCGTTTGACACTTTTATCTTATCCCCTTGTTGTGCATACTGAACCAACAATTTCACTTTTTCATCGCCATTGATTTCAGGGTCGGCAAATGCTCTTTTGAGTTGGTTAATGGCTTTTGCTTCTTCTCCTTTGCTTTTATAAATACTGGCAAGCAACAAATACACTCTTGGGTCAGTGTCTTTTTTCTGTTTTTCTATTTCTTCCAACAATGGAAGTGCTTCATTCAGTTTGTTGTTAGTCACCAACAGCTCGGCAAGTGCTACTACATAGCGGGTTTCTTCTGGCGCAAAGCTTACCAGTTTTTTTCCCTCTTCTATGGCTTTGTTAAATTTGCCTTGCTGGAGATATATCTTTTGTTTGGCATAGATCACATCCTCTGATAGCCCAAAAGATTTTTCGAGCGTTTCATACGCTTCAATGGCCTCATCATAATCTTTTTGTAAAAGGTGCAACTCTGCCAAATGATAGTTGTAAGACGCTGCCCCTTTTATATTGTTCATCAGCTTTTTATATACTTTAGTAGCCGCCTTGTACTTAAACTGGGCTTTGTATATTTCTGCCAGCAACTCATAATGATATTTATTGTTTTCATCAAATTTCAACGCACTTTGAGCGTGATTTTCGGCTTTACCGAGTTGCTTTAGTTTAAAGTGACAAGTAGCTATTTTGTATTGAATACCCGCATTTTTGGTTTTGATGTCAGCTGCCTTTTCAAAGTTTTCTAATGCAGTATCGTACTTGCCTAAGATATAAAACTTCATACCTTCGGTAAAGTAAAAATCGGTTTCTACATCTTTGCGTCCTACTGATGATTTGCCCCCTTGTGCACTTACCTGGCACAAGCTCAGGAGCACGAGTGCCATACCCAATACAATAAGTTTATAAAAAGCTTGAATGTTCATAGTTATATTATGGTTATTATTCTTTTAATTGATTATAGTCGCCAATACTCGCATCGGCTGCTTTACCTTTATAAGATACATGACTGCCAATCATTGAATTGGCCATGTTGGCATCTACAATTTCAGAAGCATCCTGAACAATAGAGTTCTTAATAACAGTATTTAACACTTTAGAGTTGCCACCTATAGAAACGTGTGGGCCAAGTACACTGTTATGAATTTCAACATTTTGTCCTATATATACGGGAGGAATGATCACAGAATTGACAATTTTGGCCGACTCATCTACCAGTTGTTGGTCTTGGATATACTCCAGGTAACGTTGGTTGGTATGCACTGTAGCATCTTTGTTTCCACAATCGAGCCATTCACTTACTTGTCCAGGCTGAAACTTCACTCCTTTCGACTTCATGTTTTCCAGCGCATCAGTAATTTGATACTCTCCCCGGTCTTTGATGTCATTATCGATCAAATATTGCATTTCGTCTCTAAGAACAGCTCCATCTTTGAAATAATAAATACCAATGATTGCCAGATCAGAAACAAAGGTTTTTGGTTTTTCTACAAAGTCGGTAATATAACCATTTCCATCTATTTTTACCACTCCAAATGCTGATGGGTCTTCTACCTTTTGTGTCCATATAATGGCTTCAGCGTTGCTATCAAGCGTAAAGTCTGCTTTAAATAATGTATCAGCAAAAGCTACTACAACATTGCCATTAAAATAGTCTTTGGCGCACAATAAAGCGTGTGCTGTCCCCAGTTTTTCGGTTTGGTAACAAATGGCTCCTTTAGCACCTACTGAGTCAGCTATTTGCAGCAATTGTTTTTCTACTGCCTCGCCAAAATCAGCTCCAATAATAAAGGCGATTTCGGTTACTTTTTGCCCACAAACCTTTACTATGTCTTCCACCAGACGGTGAACAATGGGTTTTCCTGCGATAGGGATCAAAGGTTTGGGTACTGTAAGGGTATGAGGGCGCAAGCGAGTGCCACGGCCAGCCATTGGAATAATAATTTTCATAATTTAATGTCTCGTTTAATTTCTGTCTGTTTTTAATGTATTTGTTATGAGGGCATTACGTGTTGGTACTCCCAAAGCCACCTTCACCTCTGGCGGTTTCGTCAAAATCTTCTACCTGTTGCCACTGTACATGTACAATAGGTCGGGGAATAATTTGCACTATACGGGCAGGTAAGTCTAAATCAGGCATTTTAACATCTACTTTTCGTAAAGGTACAAGGACATTCCCAGTATAAGTTCGGTCAATCACACCTACACTGTTTGCCAGCATGTAGCCAGTTTTAGAAATAGAACTACGGGGCACCAAGTCAAAATACCAACCATAGCCAGGTTGTACTTTGATACCAGTATCAAAAAACGTAACATCCCCTACCTCTTTTACCTTTTTTACCAACGTAAGGTCATATCCACTATCCGAAACCCGCTCTTTGAACGGAGGTACCGCGTCAGCAAGTGCTTTTACCCACTTAAAGGGATATTTTTCACTTATTTTAGCAGTAAACCCAGGCACCAAAGCACAAAGCCTGGCATATATTTCCTGGTTGGCTTCCAGCCCATAAGAGGCATGGTCATATAGGTTGCCTAAAAAATCGAGGGCATTGTTTCTTTGCAAATTAAGCGTAAATAGTTCTCCTGTATTGGTTACTTCGGCGGGTATTTTACAAAAAGCTTTGATGTCATATAGCAGATTTTCAGAACGAGTAGTAAGTGTAAACTCTATAGTATCCAGGTTAATATTGCCGTAAGCATCAAACACCCCACGAATAAAACTCCACTGCAAGAACTTATGTTCGATAGCAGGTAATTTAGCTGTGGTCAGGTACTGATCTTCAACTGATACTTGTAGCCACTGGCAAACGCTCTGTGCTATTTTGTCTGACTCAAGTTTAAGATATGCCTGGCGACCCGTGTTAGCATCTTCTATTTCGCCTATGGGCAACTCCTTGTCTATAATACTACGCAACACTTCCAGCATACGTACTTGCTGATAAGCTACTCTTAACTCTACCTGGTGTTGATCAACTATTCCATTCGCAGCGATCCACCCCAAACAATACGCTTTCCCTTCAGTATCTATATCGCTAAAAAAGTTGTTAGCTAAACTCATAAATTATATTGGTTGTTATTTGCTTTCAAGTATTCAAACTGTTGTTTTGGTTAAAAAACGAGGCAATTTAGTAAGTATAGAAATAAAAACACAAAGCATTGAGAGGGTTCTCCTCTAAACAACCCAGAAAGCCTACACAATAGTCCATAGTATTTAGTCGATAGTCCATAGCCGATTCGAGTAAATGTTCACCTTGTTAAATACTGTAAACCAGTATCTTACTTTAAGATTGCGTACTCACTTTATTTTTGAAAGTGTTTCGGTTTTACGCCTAAACACCCAATTAAATAGTTTTTAAATTCATAAATAACTGATAACCAACAACCAACTTTGACTAAAATCACTGCAGAGCATTGCTACAGTAACCCCACTTAAATATGGGTCATCACTGCTCAAAATAAGTGGTCACATCGCACTATATCAGAAAATAAACCCGGCAAGCAAGCCACATAAAATAATCCAGGGTGGTTTTACTTTAGTAAAAGTAAGTATAAGAAAAGCAGCAACTACCAAAGTCATGTTAAGGTAATTGTGGGCTCCGGTGACCACAGGGGTAAGCAATAATAAGGCTGCTGCTATTACCAAACCAGAGCTTGCCGCATGAATACCTTCTAATGAAGCCTTGACAATGCGGAACTTTTTGAGCTGTTCCCAAAAACGAATGACAAAAAAGATAAGGAAAGTACCAGGTAAAAATATGCCTGCTGCTGCAATAAATGCCCCCCAGATTTCACCGCCAACTCCGGCTCCTGCTTCTCGCATAGACAAGGCACCTATAAACGACACAAACGAAAATACAGGGCCAGGCACACACTGAGCCAAACCAAAACCAGATAAAAACTCTTGTTCGCTAAGGTAAGCTTTAAACTCTACAAACTCAGTAAACAGCACTGGAATAAGCACTTGCCCACCTCCAAAGATAAAGCTACCGTTACGGTAAAAGTTTTCAAACAGTCTCACCCATAAAGGAGTATTATTAATACCTACTACCAAAATACCTAAACCTACAATGAGCATTACTCCAAGGTACAGTAAAAAATTTGCCCATTCAATTTTAAGTGGTTCGGGTTGTTCTTTGGGCTGGTGCTTGAACTTACGAAGCGCGGTAACCATCCCCCCTACTACCACTACTACAGGAAATACAAATGGAGATTTGAATGTATAAGCACAAGCAGCTGATACGATTAATAGCACTACCCCGGTTTTGGTATTGACTACCATGCGGGTAATGCGATAGGCAGCATAACAAACCAGCCCTACTGCTAAGGGTTGGACAAACCGGAGAAAGTCCAGAGAAAAACTCTGGTGATGAAAGTAGGATATGGTAATGCCCAATACAGTCATAATGATCATAGCAGGTAACGACCAGATCAACAAAGTAAGATAAGCCAGACTGGGTCCTCCTATTTTGAACCCTAGAGCTACTATAGTTTGTGTAGAGGTAGGCCCTGGCAAAATCTGACATAAAGCGTTGAGTTCTAAAAACTCTTTCTCTTTGAGATATCCTCTTTTTTTGACAAACATGTCAATGAACAGGGCTATGTGCACTTGTGGACCTCCAAACGCAGCAATGGAGAGCCAGGCAACATCTCGTAAAAATATGTAATACCTGATTCTTTTCATTCTAAAATGTAGAAACCACTGCTTTTGATGCAGTGGTTTCGTTCCCCATTTGTTTATTTTTTCAAACCTATTTCTCGTAAACGTTCTTCTAAGAACTGCCCCGCAGTCATGTCTTCATACTGTTTGGGGTTGTTCTCGTTTATACAACTTTCCAGACAAGTTAAATCCATATCGGAACGAGGATGCATAAAAAACGGAATAGAATAACGTGATGTATGCAATAGTTCTTTGGGTGGATTTACTACCCGGTGAACAGTTGACTTAAGCCTATTGTTTGTCAAGCGCTCAAGCATATCCCCTACATTTACCACAATCTGATCGGGCAATGCAGTTACCGAAATCCATTGATTATCTTTTCGCAAAATCTGAAGACCATCAGCGCTTGCTCCCATCAATAAAGTAATGAGGTTAATATCGCCGTGTGCAGCTGCTCTTACTGCATCATCAGGCACTTCGTCGGTATTGGTAATAGGATAATAGTGAATAGCACGTAAAATACTATTGCCGTTATGTACTCTACTCTCAAAGTAATCTTCCTTTAAATCAAGGTAAATCGCCAATGCTCTCAACATTTGTCTTCCTGCTGCTTCCAGTGTTTGGTAGGCAGTAAGAGTGTTCTCTTTAAAAATAGGAATCTCCTTAGGAAAAACGTTGTCAGGGTACTCGCTTTTGATAGGGTCTCCATCGGTTACCTCCTGACCTACATGATAAAACTCCTTCAGGTCACCTGTACTTCGCCCTTTAGCATGCTCTTTGCCTTTGCCTACATAACCGCGCTGCCCTGACAAACCTTCAATTTCATACTGTTGCTTTACCTCTTGTGGTTGAGCAAAAAACTCCTTCACACTGGCATAAAGCTGTTCAGTGAGTTCATCTGTAAGCCCATGGTTTTTTATAGCTACAAAGCCTATATTGTTATAAGCTTCCCCCAAATCTTTTACAAACTGAGCCTTTTTAGATGCATCGCCTGATGTAAAATCGGCTAAATCTAAAGAAGGGATTTCGTCATAAAGCTTTTCGCTCATATACAGTAAGTTTATGTTTTTTATATGTAACTTCTATTGTTAAACAAAATTAAGACTTTGTAGGGAATAATGGCAATTATGTAGAATTATTGAATAAAATGGAAAGGTTCTGTGTTAAAAAATAACATACAATTAATCATTGCCTTATTTTTTAGTCTAAAAATGAATTTTATATACTGATACAAACTATTTTTTATACAAACTACAGTGGCAATGAAACAAAGCACCGCAGCTAAATTACTTCAAGATAAAATACTTGACAAAATACTTGCTCAATTGTTGAATCTACCTAACCAGGTTCAAAGTCAAGCACTTGCACCAGGCAAATGGTCGCCTATACAAATTATGGGTCACCTGATAGATTCTGCAACTTATAACAGCCAAAGGTTTATCAAAGCACAATGGAGAGATGACCTTATTTTTGAAGCATACCCTCAAAAGGCTTTAGTTGACACACAACGTTTTCAGGAAAGTAACTGGAGAGATGTAATCGAACTATGGTATTGGTATAATATACACATTTGCCATATCATTCGACATATTCCAAATAATGCCTGGAACAAAGACCGAGAACCACATAGTATGGCTACAGAAAAGGCTGAAGTTAGCTTAAGTGACTTAGTGTTAGATTATGTAGTGCACCTGGAGCATCACCTTCAACAAATTTTCCCTGACTATGTACGCCAAATCAACCCTGAACAAACCCAGTAGATCAGGTTTACAAAACGAGAATTAAGTAGACTTACTTAAATACAATTCTCATTAACTTCTTATTTGATTGATTACTCTAATTGTTTAAGTTATAGGCACGACTCATTCAGCTTCTCCTGATACTTAATTAGATGCACTGATGTTTTTTCAATCTATCCCAAACTTTGGTAGTCATTAAACTATCACTTAGAGTTAAGGAACGTGATCGCAATAACTGTCCGGTTTAGAACATATTAGCTTCGCAGAGCTTGAACTTCGTTCTGCGGTTCTCTTTACTGACTTTCGTTACCCCGGCAGTTCCGCCGGGACTATGAGCTTTTATTGTCCGTGGTACCGTCCCACGGTCTGGCTCAACATCCCCCGGATGTTGCCTTGCCCGCAAACCGATAGCTGCAGCTTTGCTGCGCTGAGCTCTGCCAAAGGCTAAAAGTGCCTCAGTCAGCCTTGAGTTTATGACCTCAATCTCGACACTTATTTTGAACATGTTCCTAAGCTATTGGAAGAGTTACACAAAAGCATTCTTAAATTATTGCATATTAAAGTAAGATACTTATAGTCACAAACAATAGGTTAGTGTAAACGATTATAAAATAACTTATAGTTTTATTTTCATAAGAATAATTATTGCGTATCAACCATAAAAACGAACTGTAATGAACATTACTGACAAAAATCAGTTTGCAAACAGTAAACAAAGCACTACTTCATTCAGACCAAAACTTTAGATAGTTCTATGCAAATATTAACCAACCAACCTACCGATGAAATTTCGGCTAATGACTTGTTTTTCTATAAAAACTGGGCTCGTTTTGCTCGTATTATGCAGATACAAAGTGGGCAGGACAGCGAAAACTGGGCTAATCATGTTTTACAACACCTTATACCCTTTGTAGAAGGTTTTCAAGCGACCTTTTATCTCAAAAACATTGAAGATGAAGAGGTTCAACTAGAAAGCTTTCGTTTTATAGGTGGTTATGCCATAGAGACTGACCAGGTGAAGGACATCATATATTTAGGCGAAGATACTATAGGGTTGGTAGCCAAAAGTAAAGAGAAATCGTACATTACCTCTCAGGAAAAGGAACCCGTTTTTAAAGCTGTCAACACTACGCTATTAATTCCTCTATATAGCATACTTACTTTACCTATTATTTATCAAAAAGAAGTGTATGGGGTGTTAGAAATATTGTTTCATAAACCCCCAATGCAACAATTTCTCGATTTTTTGGATAAAATCAATAACAATATCGGGGCGAACCTTTGCTTATTGCTCAAAGATGAAAAAATTAGGCTGCAAAATAAAGATCTCAACCATCAACTCAGGCAAACTCGTAATCACCTGATCATTTCGGAGGAGTTTCGTAAACTACACGGCAGCCTGACGGAAAGCGTGGAGTACGCACAAAATATCCAAAATGCGATTTTGCCTGGTAAATCAAGCTTTGGCAAATTGTTCCAAGACTACTTTATCATTTATAAACCCAAAGACATTGTTTCAGGAGATTTCTACTGGATGGTACAAACAATTAATCGTGATAAAGAAAACGAAAAACTCTCAAAAACAATTTTTCTGGCAGTGGTAGATTGTACAGGGCATGGGGTGCCAGGTGCTTTTATGAGCATGATTGGTACTATGCTGCTCAATGAGATCGTCAGTAGAAAAGGCATAGATAGCCCAGCCCGTATCTTAAAAATGATGCACATTGGTGTAAGGGCTGCCCTTAAGCAGTCTGAGGGGCAAAACAAAGACGGAATGGATATTTGCTTTTGCAAAATAAAGCCCCAGGATGATGGCCAACAGGAAGTAACTTTTGCTGGGGCAAAGCGCCCTTTGTACTATTCAGAAGATAATCAATTATTTAAAAAACCTGGTACCCGTAGAAGCATTGGTGGTGACTCACAAACAAGGAGTGAACCATTTGTAAATCATACGATTATGCTTTCTACAGGAGATAAACTATTTTTATCCACTGATGGTTTCAAAGATGTGGCAAGTCCCAAACGCCGAAATTTTGGCCAGCAACGCCTTGAGCTATTGCTACAACAAGGCTTGGAGGATACCCTGCAAGCACACCGTGAATTGTTGTTAACTCGCCTCAAACAACACCAACAAGATGCTCAGCAAAGAGATGATATAACTCTTATAGGGGTTCAACTATAACTTTTACTACCTTCCACGCCATATCCACACATCGGTGTAAGTAGTTTTAAGTTTTTGTTTGGCTATTACTGCCAACTGCCTGGTTTGGTAGCCTGCATCAAAAGCTACTCTGAGGCGTCGTTGGCTTTGCAACAGACGGGCATTCGCAAAACCAGCTTGCCTTAGGTGCTGTAGCTTTTGTTGTGCACTGGCAAGGTGGGTATAGCTTCCTGCAATAAGATAGTACCTGCCCGATATAGTTTTGGTAGAGGTTTGCGGGGGGCTGGTATGCCTTGTTTTGTCATACTGGTGCAATGAGGTTGGCTTGGGCGCTTTAATACGTTGTTTTATTTGCTCCCAATCGTGGTAAATCATTGCACCAGCATTTTGCATGGGTTCATCTGCTTCAAACCTTATGCCTGCTACATCTTTAAAGACTCTGGCAATGGTATATAGCCACACATCGCTCTCGTAGCCCACATACACCATATGAAAGTCGTATAGGTTTTCGCGGGCAGCCGCATAGTAAATATTGCGTCTAATGCCATAACAAAATGCTTGAAAAGCTGCCTTGAGGTTACGGTATTTGCGGTTTAGCTTACCTGGCATAGCCTGATAGGTAGGTAAACCGTTAACCATCAACCTGTTTTGCCAATGAAAAGCCATAGGGTTGTTATACCAACGCGGAAACGAGCAACTTCCCAACCCGCTCTCACTTACCATAATCGCCGTTAGAAATAAGGGATTTATGTTGTGTTGCCGGGTCACTGACACTATAGCCTTCGCCATTTGTAAAGGAGTTATTTTAGGCTGAGCATCTACTTGCTCTAGAAAGTACAAAGATTGAGGGAAGTAATCGCCTAAAAAAGTTGCCAAACGCTGGGTAAACTTTGTACCATAGTAATCTATTCGTAATGGTTGATTATAGTGCGAGGTTTGGTATTGATAAAATTTACGCTGGGTTGTTTTTTGAGCAGTACTGTCTCGTTTCGATATGCCATAGGCTGGACGAACACAACGAAAACCAATATCAAAATTATAGTTGCTGGGCGCCGAAAAAGACCTATAGTTTATTTGCAGGTACTTTGGGTTTATACTTCCCCAACTTCCTCCTTTGAGCACTTTAGTTCGGTTGGTGGTGTGCCAGTCATTGCACCAATGCCAAACATTGCCACTCATTCCTCCAATTCCAAAATCATTTTTAGGCAACTCGTTTACTTTAGCCAAGCGCCACCACTTACCGGTTTTCACCCCTCGTTCGTTGTCATAATTTGCCTTTGTTGGGTCAAAACGACTGCCCCACGGGTAGGCTCTTTTACCTTTACCCCCTTGGGCAGCTGTCATAAACTCTGACTCAAAAGGCAAACGATAGCCTTCAGATTCCTTGTTGAGCCTCCAACCTGGGTACCCCCACACATCTAACTTACCAGAAGGCACATAGGCAGGAGGTAGCCCCTCCATCTTACTACGCCAATTGCAGTAGTCTATAGCGTGGTACCAATTAATCCCAGTGACAGGCTGCAGGCTTTTGTTATAGGTGGCTTCATCCCAATAGGCAGCAATGGTTCCTCCAGCTTGTACATACTTCCTAAAATCCTGATAAGTTACTGGAGTAACATCTATATAAAACTCATGACCGGCAACTTCGGTGGGCACAAGCACCATTTTTTTGAGTCCTGTATATTCTTTGGGTAAATCTTCAAACGATTTTGCTTTTTTACTAACCGACGAACAAGCTCCAAGTATTGCCAACAAGCAACACCAGCTGATGGTGTTTTTGATATATAGCCAAGTTAACCTCATTATGCAAAACTAAAAGGTTTTAGCAAAAGTACAACTCCTGAGGCTTTGATTATCACTAGATTAAGGCAAGGTGCCAAGGTATTTTATGTACCACTGTTCAGGTAGGGTAACTCCCGAATGCATTTGGTGGGGTAGTTATACCACTGAGGGGTTTTAAAAGGTTAAAGAGAACTCATTTTGAGCGGTTGGTCTAAAAACTGGCTGGTAACAAAACCTTTTTCTTAAAAAACGATTAGTTTTGTTATAACAATATTCGGTATACTGCATCTAAACTATGACATTTAATCTATTACCAAAGTATAAATCTAACCATCAACGGTTATTACTGCATGTACTGTTCTGGGTAAGCTATGTCTTATTCTTTACCATACTTTGGGGCAGTTATGATGACCACTATTACCGCGAACTAAAAGTGCAAATTTTGCTGTTACCAGGCAGAATGTTAATTGTCTATTTCAACTTATACTTTCTACTACCTCGTTTTTTACTAAAAAAACGCTACCTCAGTTATGTTCTTTGGCTTATTCCTACCTCCATGCTGATAGGTATGCTTAGTCGTTCCTTAATTTTTTACTTTTACTACCCTATTTATAACCCTGGGTTTATTAAAACAACATATTTGACTACTGAAGTAATTGTTCAGTATATGATACCAGCACATATAAGCAACCTATGGTCGGTATTCAAAGTGATTAAATATGCTGTGGGGTTCAACACAGTACTATTGCTTACTACCGGGGTTAAAATCCTCAAGTTTTGGTACAAAGATAAACAAGCAGCAAAATTGCTGGAAAAGGAAAAGTTAGAAGCTGAGCTCAAGTTTTTGAAAGGACAAATTCACCCACATTTTTTGTTTAACACGCTCAATAACTT
Source organism: Microscilla marina ATCC 23134 (assembly GCF_000169175.1). NCBI lineage: Bacteria > Pseudomonadati > Bacteroidota > Cytophagia > Cytophagales > Microscillaceae > Microscilla > Microscilla marina. Next base: position 5,264 of record NZ_AAWS01000020.1, on the reverse strand, counting down.
GTATGCGCTTACGCTAAAAAAAGACGAACATGCCCCCGAAATAGTGCTTAAGCTGTCAGACTTGATGAATTATATGCTATATGACACCAACACACAATATATAGACATAGAGAAGGAAATTAACTACATAAAAAACTACATCGCGCTTGAAAAAATCCGCTATGGCAATCGGGTAGATATTTCTTTTAATATAGCTGGGCAAGTGGCAGGCAACAAGATAGCCCCTATGCTGATACTGCCTTTTGTAGAAAACAGCTTTAAACATGGGGTAAGTGGAGAGATTGATCATGCCTGGATTACGATAGATTTACTATTACAGGGCAATCAAATGACACTGAAAGTGGAAAACAGCAAAAGTACTGAATACATAAAACGCTCGCAAAGAGAATACGCCAGTGGTATAGGTTTGGTAAATGTAAAGCGCCGTCTGGATTTATTGTATACTGATCAATACGAACTGAAGGTGTTTGATGAAGAACCATCTACTTACCTGGTTGTACTTAAACTTACACTAGAGTCGTCATTTGTGGCATTTGATTCGGTAAAACCTCAAGGTGATCAGGAACAAATATCCCCTCAAAAACCAGTGAAAAACTAAGACTATTTCTATCTATAAAACACCACTCACACCCCGTATTGGTGGCAAATAACCCAAAAGAAAAGATATGGCTAACTTAAAATGTTTGATTGTAGACGATGAACCGCTTGCCTTGGATATTCTGGAAACATACATTCAGCGTATAGACAGTCTTGAACTGGTGGCACGATGTAACAATGCTATAGAGGCATTTAACCTGATTCAACAAAAAGAGATAGATTTGCTTTTTTTGGATATACAAATGCCTAAACTTACTGGCATCGATTTCTTAAAAAATATCAATAACCCACCTAAAGTAGTTTTCACTACTGCTTACCGTGATTATGCATTGGAAGGCTACGAATTAGACGCCGTTGACTACTTGTTGAAACCTATTTCGTTTGAACGCTTTTTGAGGGCAGTAAACAAAGTTTCACAAATGAACAACCCTACGCCAACAGTTGCCACAATACCCACAACGAGTACCATAGATAATTCAGGGTATGACCAGGCTTTTATTTACCTGAAGGCAGATAAGAAAATGATTAAGTTTTTACTAAAAGATATTTTGTATATCGAAAGCCTGAAGGATTATGTAAGAGTAAAAACTGCTCACAAAGAAGTAGTGGCGTATCAAAAAATAAGTTATTTGGAAGAGAAACTGCCCGAAAACAAGTTTTTAAGGGTACATCGTTCTTTTATTGTGGCAATAGACAAGGTAGAGGCTTTTTCGGCTACAACCATAGAGATTAATGGTAAAGAGATTCCTATTGGACGAAATTATAAAAATGTAGTGCTCAAGGTACTTAATCAGAATAACTTACTGGGAGAAAGTTAACACAAGTGCACTCAATGTTTTATTTGTTCTTTTATCAGTAAATATAAAACTTGTAGCATAGAATAGGGTAAAAAAGGGGCATTCTATCCTACTTATCCATCTCATACTACCAGACATACCGCGTATCACGATGGCACATAAAAAAGCCACTTCATATATATGAAGTGGCTTTTTTAGTGAACCCTGTTCCGATAACGCATCAGAACGAACTTTGGTTGTATGGTGGACCCTGTTCCGATAGCGTATCGGAACTACTTCTGCTTGTAAGACAGGCGCTCCGAACCAACTGAGTTAAGACTGACCTAATATTAAATGATCTAAATACTTTCTTGATTTCTTTGCTTTGATAGCACGTTCACGCACCATTGCCTCGCTACGAGTCTCATACACTTCTGAGTATTTCAATTCCCAAGGAATGCCAGGTTTAGTTGCACGACTACCGCCAGAATTATGGCGAGCCAAACGTGAGGATAGATTTTGGGTAAAACCAACATAATACCTGTCTAAAGAAGGAGAGTAAAGGATATATACATAAAAATTCATCGCATCAAATCTTAAGCATAAAAAAAGCTACTTCATATATGAAGTAGCTTGTGTTTTTTGTGGACCCTGCTGGATTCGAACCAGCGACCCTCTGCTTGTAAGGCAGATGCTCTGAACCAACTGAGCTAAGGATCCAATATCCTTTTGTTTGCATTGTTGTTTGAGCCCTATTCCAATATAGAATCAGAACGAACTCTATTTGTATTGTGGACCCTGCTGGATTCGAACCAGCGACCCTCTGCTTGTAAGGCAGATGCTCTGAACCAACTGAGCTAAGGATCCATTATTCCTTGTGTTTGTGTTGCTGTTTGAAGTTTTTATGTGGACCCTGCTGGATTCGAACCAGCGACCCTCTGCTTGTAAGGCAGATGCTCTGAACCAACTGAGCTAAGGATCCAATATCCTTTTGTTTGCGTTGCTGTTTGAAGTTTTTTATGTGGAGCCTGTTCCGATAGCACATCGGAACGACTTCTGCTTGTAAGGCAGATGCTCTGAACCAAATGAGCTAAGGATCCAATATCCTTTTAATTTAAAGAAATAATCTTTTTATAAATTCCCACATTTAACTATTCTTTATTCATTAATTGGGAGTGCAAAGGTACATTCTTTTTTATAATCTGCAAAAAAAATATCGCTTTTTTGAAAAAAAATGCAGGCAGTTAAAATGAAGGGTAACTGCCTGCAAACAAGAAGTTTTGAAGCTTATATAAGCTTGTCAAAAATATTTCTCAATGAGACCTCTTTGTTGATCATTGCGTGCAAATCTTCAATTTTCACTCGCTTCTGTTCGGTAGTATCACGCTCACGTACTGTAACTGTATTGTCTTCTTTGGTTTGATGATCTACAGTAATACAGAATGGTGTTCCAATCATGTCTTGACGGGTATATAATTTACCAATGGCTCCGCGTTCTTCATAGATTGTTTTGAAGTCGTGACGCAAGTCATTGAAAATACCTTTGGCTATTTCTGGCAAACCATCTTTGCGTAATAATGGAAAAACAGCCACCTTGTTTGGAGCCAGTGCTGGGTGTATTTTTAAGAAAGTGCGTGTTTTGGCATTTCCTTTAGCATCTATCCCTTCAGCGGTGGTGAGCGAGTTAGACAATACTGCCAAAAACAAACGATCTAAACCAATAGAGGTTTCTACTACATAAGGAATGTATTTACGTTTGTCTTTGTCTTCTATGGTGTCGTCTACGTACTGGATTTTAGTTTTTGAGAACTCTGCGTGTTTGCTCAGGTCAAAGTCGGTACGTGAATGGATGCCTTCCAGTTCTTTGAAACCGATCGGAAACTCAAACTCAATATCAGCTGCTGCATTGGCATAATGTGCCAACTTAATATGGTCATGGTAACGTAGTTTTTCGGCAGGTAAACCAATTGCCTGTAAAAACTTCATACGAGTTTCTTTCCAGTGGTCATACCACTGCATTTCTTCACCAGGGCGTACAAAGTATTGCATTTCCATTTGCTCAAATTCGCGCATACGAAATACAAATTGGCGCGCTACAATCTCGTTTCTGAAAGCTTTTCCTATTTGGGCTATACCAAAAGGGATTTGCTGGCGACTGGTTTTTTGTACATTCATAAAGTTTACAAAAATACCTTGTGCCGTTTCAGGACGTAAATATATCTTATTAGACTCGTCTGCCACTGACCCTATTTCGGTAGAAAACATGAGGTTAAACTGGCGTACTTCTGTCCAGTTGTCAGTACCAGAGATGGCACATTTGATACCTTCACTAATGAGTAGCTCACGTAAGCCATCCATATCTTCCACATCCATTAGCCTGCCCAACTCCTGCTCTAGGGCACCAGCTTTGGCAGTATCGCCCGCCTTGCGGTACTCATTGGCTTTGTCTTCCAGCAACACATCTACCCTGTAGCGTTTGTTAGAGTCTTTGTTGTCAACCATAGGGTCGCTGAAACTGTCAACGTGCCCTGACGCTTTCCAGGTAGTAGGATGCATAAAAATGGCCGCATCTATTCCTACCACATTCTGATTAAACTGGGTCATGGCTTTCCACCAGACCTCTTTTAAGTTTTTCTTTAGCTCTGCTCCGTTCGACCCATAGTCATATACGGCTTGCAAGCCTCCGTAAATCTCACTGGAGGGAAAAATAAACCCATACTCTTTTGCGTGAGAAATAATAGGTTGTAATGGGTTATCTAAACCCTTGTTTTTTTTATTTTTCTGTGCCATAACGCGGCAAAGGTAAAAACCTGTTTGAAAACTATAAAGATTTGTGACTGAAAGTTTTAGGTTTTTATTTTAAAAACAGTGAATGCCTTGAAAAATTAAGGAGGGAAGGCAAGAAGCTTTATCATAAGTTTCTTTTTTAGAAAAAAAATCCCTGGCGGATCATATTTGCCAGGGATTTATCTTCACTACATTTTTTGCAAGCAAACAGCTTATTTATAGTCCCGAATATCCACAAAGTTTGCGAATGATTCTCTTTATTATTGCTACCATTTCCACATCACCATTTGCAATAGCTTGCTCCAAATCGGCTTGCAGTAGCTCGCATCTGGCTGGACCAAACCCACCTAAAATATTCCCAGCTTGTTTGATTGAGATTTTTGCATCCTGAAAGGTTACAAATTGTTGTTTTTTAGTTGGCATATTTTGTCTTCTTAAAGGTTGTTCTTTGATAAATTATCCATTTTAATTGGCATCATTTGAAAGGCTACTTTACGTCGCGAACATCACTTAGCCCCAAAATCAACGCATTTAAGATTGGTCACGAAATTTCCAGGTTTCATAAAACCCCTGCAGTAGGTTTTATTCGGGTGAACCTATAGACGTCCTGGATGCCCACAAATACGACGAATAGCACCCATGAGCGTTCTAGCTCTCTCCATATCACCTGCTGCAATTGCAGCTTCCAAGTCATCTTCCAACCTTTGGCAGTGGCCATCAGAACCAGTACCAGCCCCTCCTAAGATATGCTGTGCTGCTTTATTTGAAACTTTTACTTCTTGAAACTTTACGAATGTTTGTTTTTTACTAAACATGTTTTGTGTATTTATATTTGGTGAATGATTCATTATCCACTGTTGTTTGCAGTGATTAACTTCGTTGCAATGATAGGCTATATTATCCAGCAAAATTTATAAAATAGATAAGTAACATTATAACAAGGTTATAAGTCAAGTTTGGGCTGACGTACTCCACTGATCAAGCAAGAACTGTAGAATACCTGATAAAAACAGCATTTAGGCTATATGAGCCTACCCGTACAAAGCATCTGATACTAAGAAAAAGTAAACTTTTAGATTCTTTCAATGACTGATCAAAATATCT